>JBEVJJ010000221.1:0-3052 GCA_040510255.1 Nitrospiraceae bacterium
ATGTCTTTTTTGGTGATCGGATCATCGAAACGACGGCCGATCAAACGCTTGATCGCAAATATCGTATTCTCCGGGTTTGTAATGCTCTGGCGCTTCGCAGGTTGCCCAACCAGGACCTCCCCCGTATCGGTGAAGGCGACGAAAGAAGGCGTCGTACGGCCACCTTCTGCATTCTCAATGACCTTCGGCTTGCTACCTTCCATGACAGAGACGCAGGAGTTGGTGGTTCCAAGATCGATTCCGATTGCTTTTGCCATGGCCAGTATCCTTTGCTCTCAGCCTGTGGGGAGCACGATCTCACACGGGCAAATCCGCCTGTCCGGCCTCATCTAAGACTCGGCGCCTTTGGCCGCCCTGACGTATGTCAGTCGGTTGGCAATCTATAAGCTATGGTCGTTGGGGATCCTCCCGGCATCGCTCCAGCTCAGGTCGATATCGCTCGAGCTTGAATCGTACGGTGGTCCACGGCGTCATATTGGCAGCGACTCGATGATAGTGAGGGCCGATGCGGTGGGAATGATCTGGTTCGGTTTGAACCCTGTCGTGGAAAGGAGATCTTGGTGCTCAGCGTCGGTCCTCTCCTTTCCCCCGGTCCAGATCAACAGGAGAAGATCCAGCAATTTGCCGAACGAAGGTTCATTGCCTGGGGGAATGACGAACTCTATCGTCAGAAGGCGTCCATTTGTGGGAATGGCTGTGCGGCAACAGCCCTGGATCAGTCGTGCGCGGTCGTCATCCCAGTTCTGAACGATCTTCTTCAGAATGTAGACATCGCCGCCGCTGGGCACCGACTCAAAGAAATTACCTGCCATGAGGGTGCACCGGCTGGCTAGTCCTGACGCCTCTATCGCTGGCCGGGCCATATCGATTACGTGCGGCAGGTCGAAGAGAATCCCCTTGGCTCCCGGATTCGCTGTTAGGATAGAAGTCAGGCAGGTTCCTTTTCCGCCACCGACGTCGACGATTGTACGAGACGACGCGAAGTCATAGGCCGATACGATGGAATCGTTCTCGATGGTGCTCTTCCCATCGAGAGCTTCCGCAAGGATGCGTCCCGCATCCGGATGCTGAGCCAAATAGTCGGACAAAGATGCGCCGAAGACATGTTCGAAGGCGGGCCGCCCCGTCTTGACGCTCTGCAGAATCTCGCCCCAGGGCTGCCAATGCCACCCCTCACCTATCATAATAGCATAAGATCGTAACGAGCCAGGCACGCCCGTCTGCAGTGGCATGGCCATAGGTGTCATGCGAAAGCGCCGGTTTTCGTCTTCGGCGAATATCCCTACGCTGGCGAGCGCTCGCAGGATCCGGTAGAGGGACTGCTCGTCCATCTTTGTCACGTCCGCGAGAGCCACGCAGGACTGGGGGGCGTACCGCAGGAGATCGGCCACCCCAAGCTTGGCCGCAACAAAGAGGGCTTGTGACAGCCATGGACCGATGATGAAGGGCAACAACGCCTCGGATGGGAGCGTGTGATCTGGGTCTATCGTCTGCGGCATCAGCCCTTTCCTTGCTTACGAAAGTACCAAACGAGGCCCTGTTAAACTGTTCGGCTGAAGAGAGAACCCAATCCGCGCGTGGAGACACGACATGGCGTTTCCCTCCTCCTTGTCATGGGAAGATGGCGCTCTGGGCTAGACGGTTCCCAACACCGGATGCCGCCCAAGCGGTACGTCCCGCCTCTTGACACCCCGGCCAAGTCCTCATCGCTCCTTGAGCGGGACAGCATAACCGCGGAGCTCTATTTTGATGATGGTAGACCTCATTATGCCTCCAGAGCTCCAAGCGCCCTGATCTGCGTCAGTCCCGGGGCGATCTGGACGAAGGGGCGGCCTCATACGGTCCGACAGCCTTCATTGATCTGCTCTCCAGGCTTCGCCAGATTCTTCCATCTTTTCCGAGGCGGTCGTCAGTGTAGTTGGGCAGCAGGCGCACCGGGCGGGCCTGGTTAGGCCACAGGCCGATCCGGGCCGCTTACACGCCTTGCGGTGGCACCATCCGCATCTTCCCTCAGTGACGGTCCGCAATTGACAGTGAAAGCAAACTATTAGTTTTCTCAAATGTCGGCCGTGGAGGATTGCTATGTTTCAGACTGGACTCTCGGAAAATATCCCCGCAATGCCCCCCCCCACAATGAACCCATCGCCAAGTTCACCAGCTGATTCAGTGTTTTCCCTACTCGGTCCAGGGCTATCTCAAATAGCAAGTTTTGGTCGACCTAAATTTTTCCACGCCAAGACGACCGTCTACTCCCAAGAAGATCCAGCTGATTTCAGCTATCTGGTGGCGGCCGGGATGGTTAGTACGCCCAGGCTTACCAGTGATGGAAGGCGCTCCATAGGCGATTTCCATCTTCCCGGAGCAATCTTTGGAATGGAAAGCGGCAACTCCTACACCAGTTCCGCGGAGGCCATCTGCGACACACATGTCATCTGTTTAGCCCGGGATCGCCTTGAAGACCACGCCGGCACAGACCGCCTCGTTGAACACGAGCTTTTCAATTGGTACCTGCACAACAGCAATCGTACGGCCTGGCTCATACTCCTGCTCGGACGAGGGAGTGCGATTGAGAAGCTCGCATATTTTCTGCTCGATGTCGCCGAACGTGTCCCAAAAAGCACCCGTCTGAACCTGCCGATGTCGCGCACCGACATCGGAGATTACCTAGGCCTCTCAAGCGAAACGGTCAGTCGCACCTTCACAACCCTCAGACAGCAAGGCCTCATCGCGATCGATGGCCATTCCGTCCTCCTGCTGAAGCCCAAGGCTCTCAACATCCTCGCCGGGAGTTGACACCTTCATTTTCTCATCACCTCACACAAGCGCACTCCCACACGGAGCTTTATACAACGACAGCCACAATGTGGCCTGAAGGGTTCGGCCAGTACAGCACCACGGCAGTTGGAACAGAATTCGACTGGAAATGACGTAAATCAGTGCCGTGACCTAATTTGAACTCTAATGAAGCGATGTGAGGCGCACCAACCATTCGCAATCAGCGTTGTAAGGGTTCGCGGCCACGAAACTGCTAACGGCCCGATGGATATGCATT
>JBEVJJ010000222.1:0-4755 GCA_040510255.1 Nitrospiraceae bacterium
ATCGCCGAGTCGAAGACCTCCGTAAAGAATCGTTCATGACGGGGCAGTTCTTCTTGTAACCGGGTGATGACGTTCCCGCCGACCACCACATGCACGGTCGGGAACGTTTCCTTGATCATCTTGCAAAACGTCAGGCCGGCCATCAACTGCATCTGCGTGCCGATGGAGATGCCAATGACGTCCGGTTTCTCTTTGCTCACCAATGGCAGCACGAGCTGATTGCAGATATCGCGGTAGATGTTCACCCGCTCGTCGTCGAGACAGGCGAAGACTTCTTTGGATACGCCGGGTCGATAGCCGAGGTTGCTTTCCATCGGATAGAACACCAGTGACGCCGGATAGTAGGCTGCCGAAATGTACTGCATCGCCTCGCGAAACGTGTTGAGTGCTCGCTCCAGTGTCTCGGCTTCGTAGAACCGTTCGCCCCGCACGATCAGCTTTGCATCTTCGGCCCGCTCCGCCAGATCGAAGACGTCCACCAACGCGGCCTGTTCGAGCACGGCCATCTGAGTGGTCTCGTGATCCGCGAGATCGCCTCTTTTCTCCTTCTCCTGCAATGCCTTGAGTTGCATGCTCTGCCGAGCCTTGATCCAGATCAAAAAGGAATCCGTAAAGAAGTGGTCGTACATTTCGATGTTAATGTCGCGCTGGATTACATGATGTCCTGCCTGGCGCAGCACGGCCGTCAAGGAGGGGAGCGCCAGATAGGGTGCCGTCGGTACCCACTCGGGCGGAAACAGCAGCATCACCTTCGAGGTCTTGCGCGTCCCGTTCGTGAGAGGAGCCAATCCGTCGATTTGTACCAAGCCCGATGGTGAAGACATCAGCAGACCTTTTCCGCTAACGAAGGAGGATTTCCCGCACTACGTTCGGGGCTGAACTGAAGATCCGAAATTTTTTGCAGCCCGAACCGCGCGATGTACAGAAAAATGTACTCGCGGATGAACAGCCGCAAATCCCAGCCTGCGTAGTGATTCCGTTCAAACTCTTCGAAGACCCGCTCCGCCTCTTCGATGCTCATCCCCTGCTTGACCGTGTAGTAGTAATCGAGCGCCAGATCCCATTCCGGGTTCTTGTAGGCCGTCACACCCCACTTCTCCGGATGTTTCGCCACCGGCGTGTGCTTGCTGAGATCGAAGGTGCCGAATCCGAGTGAGTGGACATGCTCCTTGTTCTGCTCCAGGAACTGCACGGACGACCACGCCTCTTCCTTCGTCTCACCCGGAAACCCGAAAAAGCCCATGCAATGGTTCCAGATACCGACGTTCGCCGACATCTGCAGATGCTTCGTGATGATTTCAGTCGTCGTGGCCTTGTCCATCAGCTTGAGCACGCGCTCGTTCCCGGACTCGTAACCGAAGTGCAAATACCGGCAGCCGGAATCCCGCGCGTCCTCCCAGATACCTTCTTCGAGCAGGCTCTTCTCGAATCGCATGTGCGTCGTCCAGATGATGTCCATCTTGCTCTCGATCAGGCCGCGCGAGAGCTTGCGGAAGAGCGCCGGCGGATAGGACTCGTCGGTGAAGTGGAAATACTTGGCGCCGTGTTTGTCCTTCAGATGTTTGATCTCATCGAGAATGTCTTGAATCTTCTTCGTGCGATAGCCGGCCGTGTAGCCCTCGCCATGGTCGCAAAACTCGCAGCGGCCCCAGTAGCAACCTCGGGTCGCCAGGTAAGGCAACACCTTGGTCGGCACGAAATACTTGTCGAGCGGGAGGCCATCGAAGTCCGGAGGCGGCAGGGCCGCCATGTCCTCGGCATAGCTCAAGGGGGATACATGCACGCCTTGGTCGTCCTTATAGATGGTATTCGGCACCTGAGACAGGTCGCGTTTGGCGCCGACCGCTTCGACTAATTGCAGGAACGCTGTCTCCCCTTCATAGACCACCGCGCTGTCGAAATACTTGAACAGCGTCGACTCCGGCAGGACGTCGCGCAGGCGCGTGACGGTGTTCCCGCCGATGGTGACATGGATATTGGGAAACTGCTGTTTGATCAGCGCGCAGAATGTCATCGAGGAGAAGATCTGTTGCTGCAGCACGATCGAGATCCCGACCACGTCCGGCTGATGTTCCTGAATCGCCGGTTTGACCAGATGCTCGAATACGTCCCGGTAGACGTTCACCTGTGTATCCTCAATGGCGTCTGCCACTTCCGTCGAGACGTAGGGTTTGTAAGACAGATCCGTCTCCATCGGCGGCATACAGATACGCGCTGGCGCATAGACCAAGGAAATGACCTGCGTGATCTCACGAAAGACTTGAACGGTCCATTCTAACTTATTAATATCGTAAAAGTTTTCCTCGCCGCGCACGATCCGCTTGGCCTGCTCCGCCTTCGTGATCAGCTCATCGATCCTCTGGCGGGTGAGGTCGCACAGAGCCATTTGCACATCCATTTCCCATTCGGCTAGTTCACGCTTCTTCGCGAGCTTGCGGAGCCGGTCCAACTGCTGCGGCACTTTGCGCAGGACCTTTTTCAGGAAGTCCTCGCTGAAATACCAGTCATACATTTCGAGATTGATGTCTTTCTGGATGACCTGATGACCGGCCTGGCGCAGGATCGAGGTAAGGGAGGGAAGGCTGAGATAGGGTTCGGAGGGGAACCAATCCGGCGGGAAGATGAGCATGACCTTCATCTTCCGGCCGCTCGCCGCTTCCGATGTTCGCCGATGGAGTTGGATCAACTCCTTGGACGCCCGGTCGCCCTTCGAGTATTCGACTCTCATCTATAGCATCCCGGTCTTTCGTCGGACAAACCAATTGGTCGAGAAAGCCACGGAGATAATCGGCGAAAGGTCATTGTAAACGCTGGGTTTTGGGTGGGTCAAGAGCGGTGATGGAGAAGGCACCCATATTGGTCCGTGCTCCCGGAACGCGCACACTCAGAAGGTGCTCGTTCGACGGCCGCAGTTGGCCCAACATGGGTGTCTTCTCCGGGAAAATGGGCGCGCTCGGTCGATACGCGCAGAACGGGATCAATCAGGCCGCCGTTGAAATGGCACAGGAGAGACGCCGCAGGGTTGTTCGATCAGCCGAAAATCCTGGCTCGATAGGGAATGCTGGCCGACCGGAACCTTGCTCATCGCGGAGAGAGCGAATCAAGGATTGCCCGGCATCTTCAGGATGCGCTTTGCAAGATGTTCATTGATCTCAGCGTGGCGTGAATGGGTTGAGAAATCTTGGTGGTGGGGTTGTGATACCAATCGTTTTTCCCGCCGTGTCGAACTAACACACAGCAGCCACCTCAAGCTGCGGGATAAGATCCTTTCGCTTCACCGGAGCGTCAGCTCAGCCAACTTGCACACCCCTGGAATTTCGCCGCTGGTGAGGTCGCGATACAGGTCCCGAAGGTGTGCCTCCAGGAGGTCTTCAACCGAGGTCCCTTGAGTCCAATAGTCGGAGTAGTCCTGGTGATACCCCAACCACTGGTCCCCATCCTGCCAGTAAATGTACTTGGTCAATTCCATGTCCGAATTATAGCTTCAGTCTTCTGCATTGCCAAGAAGCAACCTCGCAATGTTGTGCTGGATGACTCTTGTCGGAATTGATTATAGCGACATCCCGCCGCCGAATCAGCGGCAAGACCCTCTCTGAGACACGAGCTTGTTTGTTACGAACGTTTCGTCCGAGGATGCGCGTGTCGCCCCATCCATTCAATAATCTCGTCCTTCTTCATCTCGCCAGACGCTACCCCTCGGGTCACTGCTTCCAAGTCGCTCGGGGATACCTTGAGATCCATGCCGTTGGCATCGAGAAAGACGTAGGCCGCCATCACCGCCACGCGTTTGTTTCCATCATGGAAGGGATGATTCTGCGCAAGATGGTACAGATAGGCCGCGGCCATGGCTGGAAGATTCGGATGCAAATACTCCCCGCTAAATTGCTGGCGCGGCATCGCAACGGCAGCATCAAGCAATCCGTGGTCGCGGATTCCCGACAGCCCGCCTTCGTGAGACATGGTATCGCCGTGGAGCACCAGCACATCCTCCACGCTCAAGAACACAATTGATTTCACCGCTTATCCAGCGAGCCGTTTAAGCGTCGAGCTGTACCGCCGCCGCATTTTGGCCACTGATGTCATCACGCGATCCTTTCCCAGGCCGACATCGGCAGGAGTCACCACGAGACTTTGGCCACTGATGTTGATCTGAAGCGGCGTATCCTCTCTGATCCCCAGCGCTTCCATCATGGGTTTCTCGATGAGCAGCGCCATGCTGTTTCCGTGCTTTTGGAGTTTCTTAATCATGAAGTTCCTCCGTTAATACAATGTTACAACATCCTAGGTGTGGAGTCCATAAGATGCTCTCACAGCGCGGCAATCTCGAACTGAGAAGCCTGGACGCCACCCTCCAAGCCTTGGGATTCCGCCTTGCGGTCGCAGCAAACCGCTCATGCCGGCGGTCCTAGATCCGCCTGGCTGCGTGCGCTCAAGCCATGGCCTTGTTGGCCGCCGCTCGCCTCGCTTGTCGCTTGGCTGCGCAACTCGTTCCCTTCCAACCGCGCGCGTGAATGGAACTTCGAACAGTGCTCGCCACCTGCCGCCAACAGGCCCTGACGGCTCAGCAACGGCGGAAACACAAAGCCCGATGCGCACTCCAGCAGCCACGCGCTCATATGGAGGTAGATACCCACGCCCTTCCGGGCGTGGCACTCTCAGAATTCAAGCTGCGCTTGTCCGGTGTCCTGCTCGCCCTGGTATCGGACATAGCGGCGGATAATCGCTTCGTTGATGCCCACGGTGCTCACGAAAAAT
>JBEVJJ010000223.1:0-52778 GCA_040510255.1 Nitrospiraceae bacterium
CGGTCGATGACGCGCAGTAAAGGAAATGCAGCTCACCTACCTAGTAATTTTACGCTCCACGCGATGACAAGGCATCACACCGAATACTGACCCGCGTATATTCTATTGCTTCCCCGCCTTGCTAGAGAAGGGGAGGTAAGAACGGTGGTGGCGGCGGGGAAGACTTCCAGGTGTCATATTCCTTAGGAGGTTTGTCGTCGGCTCTAATTCTGTTGTGTACTATTAGTACTGGATTTTCGATTTCTTTGTTGGAGTCTTTTCAATGACTTCGTATACTCGATCGACTAATTCGTCATTTGTTAGCTTTTTCTTCATAGACATTTTTCTCCCTTCTCTTTGTTCTCCTCACTCACTGGCAGGGAACAGCCTTGTATGAGCAACAAACGCGGGTGGCGCCGGACGGGCACCCATGCGCGCACAACGAAAGGGATCCACTGGGGGATGGGTGGAGTGAGCACGCATGGGTTGTCCGGCGACAGGACCCGCGTCATACCACAAGATGTTGTCTTACGTCGCCCGTGGTACCTTCTTGGCCATATTGCTCGTGGATGGAAAGGTTCTGATACGTGATTCGTCCCGTTGGTGCAGCTCTACGGGTGATGTTATTCGTGCTGTTGTCGGGGTGTGCCACCAGCCACTACACACCGCTGGCGTCGACGGATCAGGACCAGGTGGAGCAGATCAAGGAACATATCTATCGGGTCGAGTATCGGATGAGCGTGTTCACGTCTCAGGAACAGCTCGACGAATACTTGCGTCGACGCTGCGCGGAACTCACGGTGCGAGAAGGGTATGACCTGTTCCATCTTACTCAGCGGGCGGATGTGCTGGGGTTGTCACGTCGAACCTCGGTGACTGTCACCATGTACAAGGGGGCCATGCCGGTCGGAGCCACCGATCTCATCGATGCCAGGGCTCTATTGGGAACCATCCCAGCAAGCCGATCCGGCGAAAATTAGCCAAGCTGATCATGTCACAGAGGGATGGATGTACCGTTCTTTCAGAGGTGCCTGATTATTTTCTGGCTGACGTCACGTCTGCGTTCCCCACATCGCGGTCTTCATCTTGCCCTGACAGTGGCACTCTTCGTGGGGGCAGGCGCAATCGGTGACGCCATGGCCGAAACGGTCGCCGGAACCCCCAATCAGGATCTGGAACATGTCGCGCTCCGGCACAAGGGCATTCCTAAAACGACAGAGAAACGTCTACTCTCGGAAGAGTGGGGATTGCGGTTCTATGGATATCTCGATGGGTCCTACACGCAGAATTTCAATAACCCGTCCAGCCGCATCAACCAGCTTCGCATTTTCGATGTCAACTCGAATGAGCTTCGGCCGAATCTTGCTCAGTTTGTTTTGGAGAAAGAAGCGGAGGCAAGCGGCGATTGGAAGGATCGTGCCGGCTTCAAGGTGAAGTTCAACGCCGGGCGTGATTCGGATTTTATCGGCGGTGTCAATCTCAGCACGTGGGCGGACTTTCAGGAATTCTATGTGCAGTATATCGCGCCTATCGGAAACGGACTCAATGTGCAACTCGGTCAGATCAACACCCTGATCGGTTATGAGGTCGTCGAAAGTCCGCACAATCCAAATTATTCCAGATCGTGGCTCTTCGGCCTCGGGCAGCCCTTTACGACTCGCGGCGGGCGTGTGTCGTACGAGTTTACGGAACGCGTCTCTCTCTCTGTCGGAATCATCAGCTTTATCAATTCGGCACGGGGAAACAGCCGCCACGACCCGTTGGTGGAGTCCGCATTGACCATCACTCCGTCTGAACGGATCAAGGTGACGCTGTATGGCCTGGCTGGCCCACGGCCGGGATCATCGGGTACCAATGGTGGGATGATTCTATTGGCAGGAGGATTTGCCAGTCTCCACGCGACGAAACAGACCTCACTCGTGATCGAGTCCTATTATGCGAATCAGGCGAACAGCAGCACCATCAGTTCATCAGGCAATGCCCGCTGGAACGGAGTGGCGGCCTATGTGATACATGACTTTACTGCGCAGTGGGGTCTCAGAGTCCGTGGAGAGGTGTTCGAGGATGCAGGTGGGTTTGTGACATGCGAGGGGACCACGGATTATCAGCCGAGGGCCAATGTCTGCTTCGGCGCAACGTCGTCGGCACCTGCTCCGCCCGTTGCGCAGACCTTGTGGGAAGTTACTTCAACGCTGCAATACAAGCCGTTCAAATCTCTCATTACCCGGCTCGAATATCGCTACGACAAGTCGAATCGCAACGTCTTTCAAGTGGGCGGCCGGGCCACCAGTTATCAGCCCACGCTTTCTTTCGAAGTGATCTATCTCTTCTGAGCCGTTCGATATCGGTGAAGATTGTCTTCCGGAGTCGTGGCCTCCGCCGGCGGAACCGGAGTCAGCAGCTGAAAGCCGCTTGCCGCCAACAGCATCAGCCACGTGACGAATACGAAGGCGGAGGTCAAAACCGGCATCCCTGAAGGCTCCAAGAAAATGCCGAGCGAGGCCCAGACTCTCGCGGTGACGAGGACTCCGATCACAGTATAGATGAGTGCGGGAAGGTTCAGTACCAGGAAGAACCCACCAAGAGCCATCGCAGTGAGGGCTGCGTTGTAACCGAACAATCCGTCTCGAATAGCTTCATCATGAGCGCCGTAGAACACCGCCGTGCCGACAGCCAAGGTGGATCCCATAAGCGCCATCAGTGCACCAATGCGTGTGTTGACCGCGATCCCGATCAGGATGATGACTCCGGTCACCCAGTTGTCCTGGAAGAAGATTTCTGCGATGCCCATGGTGATGCCATGAAACCAGGTGATCCATGTGTATTCGGGCCTTGAGCCGGTGAAGTCGGATGGCGAGGTTGGTTTGATGGCTGAGGAGACGTCGATGGTCGTAAACTGCAGCAACGCGCCGAGGAAGAACCAGGTGGCCAAGACGAAGGGCATGGTGAGACCGGGGACCTTGTGCGGACCCAACAGCGCGCCAAAGGCCGACATAATCACCGAGGTGAAGGCCGCGCAGAGAACGATGTAGAGGCACAGGTATCCATTGGGGATGTTGCCGGTCGTGAAGTTCGGACTTGTATAGGCCACCAACGCAATGCCGATCAATGCGCCGTTGAATCCGAACAGGCCGTCCTTGATCATTCCCTTGTCGGCCTTCAGCAGCAGGGCCGTCAATGTACTGATGAGCGTGCCGAAGAGGCACACTGTTCCATAAATCCAGGAATTGTAGAAGATCGCTCCCAGGATCACGGCGCCTGAAACAGGGTTATTTTGGAAGACCACTTGCCCGATCCCGCGCAAGACCCAATCGAGGAGTCCGAATATCGGATGGTCTCTGAAGCGATCCTTCTGCAGAATGGTCATGGTATGCCCTCCAGGATAGAGTGTGCTGGGTCTTGATGTGAGGAAGAACTCCGGGGCCATCACCGACCGCATTCCTTCCCCCGAGGTCCTGCGTTCCGGTAACGAAGGGAGAAGTCAGCGCCACAAGAATTCGGGGAGTACTCTTGCTCCGGTCACCTCTTGTCGGACGATGGACCAAAAGTCTCTGACCTTGGCCCGGACCGGCTCGGACTCCTGGCCAAGAACTTTGAACATCAACCCGGCGTTGTTGGGGAGTCGACATACACCGGCGGCCCACTGTTCCTCCAGGTTGACTACGGCAAGAACTTGATCGAAGACCTTGTCTGCGTGATGTCTGGGCGTGAGCAACAGGACGTTGGCGAACACGTCGAACGTGCCCATAACGCCTACTTGTCGAACGTCGTGCGAGTGTGGTTCGATGACAAATTTTTCGGTGAACAACTCAGTCCCATCGGGTCGTCTGGCCTGCACTTTTGAGGAGAAGACGTCGTATTGAAAGAGTTCCCCTTCGCCGTGATGTTTGCGTCCCCCCATCATGATCTCGGAGTAGAGCACCGTGGCGCTGGGGGGCAAGCACACCTGCGTGGTGGTGATGAAGCGGGCATGCGCGTGGGGAATAATCGGATCCGGAAGGTACTCAAGATAGGCGTTTTCACCCAGCACGATGCTCTGGGTTTGAGCCGCATAGTTGGCATCCATCGAATGGATTTTCGTGGCCGCCTGCGTCGTGACGTGCGCACGCGCATCGGGCGCCAGGTCAATTTCAATGTTGAACCGGTCGCCCTGCAGGATGCAGCCGGTGGTCGTGATGATGAAGACACAAGGCAGGTCGGGCAGCGCTTCGTCCCAGTACAGCGCCTGCTGTACCAGCAGTGGGGCACGGCGATCGAGCTGTGTAAGCGTGGTGCGTTCTCCGCGGCGCTCAAAACCGAGACGTAGGAAGGCGTTCTTCCCCACCACACCGCTGGGCAGTTGCCCGGGCTCATCCTGAAAGGCAGCAAGCTCCTGCGGCTGATGAAGAGCGGTCATTCGTGCGTCGTGCTAAGTGTCATGTCGAACAGGACATTCTGCCGGATGAGCGTCACCAGCTCCATGACGCCCTCGCCCGTCTTGCAGTTGGTGAACACAAAGGGCTTATTGCCCCGCATCATTTTGGAATCAATGTCCATGACCTCCAGGCTTGCGCCGACGTACGGGGCGAGATCGGTTTTGTTGATGACCAGGATATCCGACTGGGTGATGCCTGGGCCGTTCTTCCGCGGAATCTTGTCCCCTGCCGCGACATCGATCACGTAGATAAAGAAATCGACGAGGGCAGGACTGAATGTCAAAGTGAGGTTGTCGCCGCCACTCTCAATGAGCACAACATCACTGTCGGGGAAATGGGATTCCATATCTTCCACCGCCGCGAGATTCATGCTGGGGTCTTCGCGCACGGCCGTGTGCGGGCAGGCCCCGGTTTCCACGCCGATAATCCGTTCCTCGCGCAAGATGCCTTTCAAGGTACGCCGAACGTGTTTGGCATCTACCGTGGTGACGATGTCATTGGTGATGATTAAGACCTTGGCGCCCATCTTGACAAAGATGGGAGTAATGGCTTCGATGATTGTAGTCTTGCCGGAGCCGACCGGGCCGCCGACACCGATTCGCGTAATATTTTTCATGAGGTATCTCAGTCTCCTTAATTCATGAACATACGAATGTGCGCCTTCACATGCGCGGCCGCCAGGATATCGAGAGAAGGCGAGAATGTCGCCATCTCGTCGAGCGTGGCCCCCGAGACACGCACGTATTCGGCTGACGCGGACCTATTCACTTCAAGGAGAATCGTTTGCGCGTCGAAGTGATGAACCTTCATGAGCCGCAACGAGGCACCAAGGATCATGCTTGCCGTGCCGTACTGATGCACGGCAAAGGCATCACTCTCGGGCAGGCCGAGGGCGGCGAAGAGAAGGCCCAGACCGACCGGATAGGTACCGGGAGTTTCCTTGCGACCGATGTGTCGCAACCAGTCCGCCAGAAGCGGCGCATGAACCAGGTGGTTCGACATCTCGCCGAGCTTCTTACCCATGCGCACGGTCATGGTGCGCATTTCCTCATTCAACTTGCGGTTGAAGAGGGCGGTATCGGCTCGTCGTACGCCGTTCATATCTTGCGCTCGCGCCGCCCGGTGCGCGGCCAAAAGGGCGATCCCATCTGCGGATGCCGACTGGCGGGTAGCCGTCATGACGAACTGGCGCAGCGTCGTTACATTGTGAACCAGGCGGTGTTGAATCGCGGATTCTAGTCCGTTGGAAAAGGAAAACGCACCAACCGGTAGCGCCGAATCGCCAAACTGCAGGACGCGCATGAGCTCTGTGATGTTCGACGGGCGAGGCACGGATCCGGTGATTGCAGACGGCGCGTGATTTGACTCGCCGCTGGGTTCGGGGGCGGGATTCCCGACCAGCCCACGGATGGCCGGAGTATCCTCCGGCGGGGGTGGGGTACCGTTGACTCTAGTGGGCATGATCGGGCGGGTGCGTGTGATCATGTGGATGATCGTGTTCCTCCACATGGGAATGCACCGGACCTTCCGCTCCGCCAAACAAGCGCCGCGACTCATGGGGCGCGAGGTAAGGAATGACTTCAGACCCCGGGATAAAGGTATACGTGATTCCGGAAAAAGCGTGCGTTTTCATCACCGAGGCCATGACTTGTTTATCCACCGTCAGCGGAATGAACACGCGGTTCCCTTTGACAACGGCAGGCCAGTGTTGGTTGCCCAATGCGTGACCTAGTTCCACACAAGTACGAATGAACACCTCCGGGATCTGCGTCTGCAGTGATTCCAGTTCGACCACCATCACGTCCTTGAGGGTGACCCGGGCGACGATGGCGGTGTGCCGCCCCTTGTCCCATAGCAGCACGTCGCCATCCCGCAAGAAGATACCACGCTGCAACGAGATGGCCAGATCAATGCCGTTCTGGCTCAGCTTCCGAATACGGCTCTTTTGCGCCTCCCACTGGTCGAGCGCAAGCCAATCCAGCGTCGCCTGTTCTAGGCGTACTTTCCAAGCGGCTTCGTGAATGTTGCCGGTGATGGTTTCGATAACAAGCATAGGATTGATATTATGAAATGCTTCTGACCGGTAAATCAACTTCGACGGGCCGTGACCAAGCGCAATTGCATCAAGCCTTCACCCAGTCTCAATCCCAGTCTGACAAGCATGAACCCGAGGACCATACTTAGCACAAGATAGAGAACGGCCGGAAACCGTTCCGCCGGTATGGCTAGCATTTGGTCCGTGCCCCAGACAAACGAACTGAAGGTGGACAAGCCGCCCATCACTCCTGTGGCCAGAAATAACTTACTCCCACGGCCAATCACAGCCCGCTCGATGGTCGGTGCGGATATCACACCAATGAAGAGGGACGCCACCAGATTGGCAATGAAGATCGGCATCGGGAAACCTCCCGGCAGGCCGGCCACCCCCAGCATGAGAAGTTCGCGGAGGACTGCGCCGCAGCCACCTCCCAGAATAACGAGTAAGGCTTGCTTCATGATGCCTTACGCCGTGAGACGGACCGCCCAGGCGCCGAGTGCTGCAGCGACGAGTCCCGCGACCACCGAGCCGAACCAATATAGGAAGGTTATCCGGTACGCCTGCTCTTGGTAGAGAGTGACCGATTCCATCTGATAACTGCTGAAGGTGGTGTAGCCACCCAGAAACCCCGTCAATATCAGCGCGGCCAAGTCACTTTCGTGCCGATGATGCCACTCTACGCTGAAGAAGGTGGAAAGCGCACCAATCAAGAACGCGCCGCTCACGTTGATGAAAAAGGTAGCCAGGGGAAACTGTCCTTGACAGCGATGGCCCAGAGCGACCCCGGCCCCCCAACGCAGCACCGAGCCGGCAGCGCCACCTGCGAAAACCAAGAGCAAAGTGCTGATGTTCATTTAGAGCCGAATCGTCGAAATCTGGCGTTGATCCGGCCACTAGACCGATTGGAGCACATCGAATGGTGAAGGGGTGAGATGTGGCGGGGACACACCATTAGTGAGAGTGTGTTCCTGTGGCCCAGTTGGCTTTTCCTCCCCGCGCGGAAATGTCTCAACTAAAAAAGTAAAGCTGATTGAGGGAGATGGATTCCGCCGGCTTCACCGTGGCGTGGACACCATTCACCTTGACCGCAAACGTTTCAGGGTTCACCTCGATCTTGGGTGTCAGCCCATTGCGCACCATGTGCCGCTTCGTAATCGTGCGCGTGCCATACACCGGCATGACCTTGCGCTTCAGGCCCAGCCTGCTGGCGATACCGTTGTCATAGGCGGCACGCGACACAAAGCTGATACAGGTTTCGGAAATGGCCTGGCCAAACGCGCCAAACATCGGGCGGTACGTAACTGGTTGAGGTGTGGGTAGCGAAGCGTTCGGATCTCCCATGATTGACCAGTTGATCAAGCCGCCTTTGATGATCATCTTGGGCTTGGCGCCGAACATGGCCGGTTCCCACAAGACAAGATCCGCCATTTTGCCGGGAGCGATCGAGCCGAGGACGTGTGAGATGCCCTGGGTGATTGCCGGATTGATGGTCACCTTCGCGACGTAGCGCAGCACCCGGAAGTTGTCGTTGTTCGGTGAATCCTCCGGCAACTTGCCGAGGCCTTTCTTCATCGCATCCGCTGTCTGTATCGCGCGCAGCCAGTTCTCACCGACCCGGCCCATGGCTTGCGAATCGCTCGAGAACATGGAGATGACACCCATGTCGTGGAGCACATTCTCGGCGGCGATGGTTTCGGGACGGACCCGGCTCTCAGCGAAAGCCACGTCCGACGGCACCTTAGGATTCAGATTGTGGCAGACCATGATCATGTCGAATAACTCCGCCATGGTATTGATCCCGTAGGGCAATGTCGGGTTCGTGGAACTGGGCAGCACGTTGAGTTCACCCGCCACCTTGATGATATCGGGTGCGTGGCCGCCACCGGCGCCTTCCGTGTGGTACGTGTGGATCGTACGACCCTCAAATGCCGCAATGGTATCTTCGACAAAGCCACCCTCGTTGAGGGTGTCGGTGTGGATACATACCTGCACATCCATGTCGTCGGCGACCGAGAGACTGGCTCGAATGGTGGAGGGAGTGGTGCCCCAATCTTCGTGAATCTTGAAGCCCGCGGCGCCCGCCAGGACCTGTTCGACCAGGGGCGCTTTGCCTGAGCAGTTCCCCTTGCCGAGAAATCCAAAGTTGATAGGCAACCCTTCGACTGCCCGGAGCATCATTTCCAAGTTCCACCGCCCCGAGGTGATGGTGGTGCCGTTGGTGCCGTCGGTGGGCCCGATGCCGCCGCCGAAGAAGGTGGTAACGCCGTTGCTCAGGGCTGCGTACACCTGCTGCGGCGAGATCATATGGATGTGCCCGTCGTTGCCGGCCGGTGTCAGGATCAGGTGCTCGCCGGTAATGGCATCCGTGGCCGGACCGACTGTCAGGCCTGGGGTCACGCCATCCATGGTGCCGGGATTGCCGGCCTTGCCGACGCCCGTGATCTTGCCGTCCTTGACTCCGACATCGGCTTTGATAATGCCGAGGATCGGGTCCACCACCGTGACGTTCGTGATCACCAGGTCGAGAGCGCCTCCCTCGCTCGTGAGCTGGTTATCCATCCCCATGCCGTCGCGCAATGTCTTGCCGCCTCCATAGATGGCTTCATCCCCGTACACGCGCAGATCCTTCTCGATCTCGATGTAGAGGTCCGTGTCACCCAGGCGAATCTTGTCTCCAACGGTGGGACCGAACAGGCTCGCGTTTTCCTTACGAGATATTTGTGACATGCGGAGTCTCTTTCTTGGCCGTCTTGGCCAATTATTGTCTCTTGTCGATGTATCTCAGTGTTTGCATCATGGCTTTTTGGCCGTGGACTTGAAGCCGAGCGCGTCGGCGCGTTTCAATCCGCCGTCGAGATTCGGCCGGTAGCCCGGGCTAGGGCCGGTTCCGATCCAGCCATCTACCAGGTTGTTGAACCCATATATTCGCTGCTTGCCACCGAATGGAACCAGCGTCACTTCCTTCTGGTCACCAGGCTCGAAGCGCAGGCCTGTCGAGGCTGGAATATCCAAACGCTTCCCAAACGCCGCCTTCCGATCAAACTCGAGGGCACGATTGACCTCAAAGAAATGAAAATGGGAGCCGACTTGAATGGGACGGTCACCGGTGTTGCGTACCTTGATTTTGACCGTGGGTCGACCCGCATTGATTTCAATGGGTGTGTCGGCCAGAACATAGCCGCCGACGGGCGTCTTCGCCGCAGTTTTTGGTTTTGGAGGTGCCATGTTTTTGCTCCCTTTGTTGGGTGAACGTCTGGTGGGCAATGGTCGCCCGGTTACTGGATCGGCCCGTGCACGGTAACCAGGCGGCTGCCATCGGTAAAGACTGCTTCCAACTGCACCAGCGGGATCATTTCCGCGACGCCTTCCATAACGTCGTTCCGCGTCAATGCTGATCGAGCGTCTTTCATGACCTCCTCCAAGGATTTGCCTTCTCGTGCCCCATCCAGCGCCGAGGCTGTAATCACCGCCACGGCTTCCGGATGATTCAGTTTCAAGCCTTTTGCTTTGCGCTTGAGCGCGACTTCGGCCATCATGTAGATCATCAACTTGTCTAGTTCTCTTGGTGTCAGGTGCATGTCTTCATACTCCTTTGCAGTAGTGCTCGACTAAGAGGATCGCCCTTTCTTTTTGAACGAAGCAACTGACCCGATCGGTGGACACAGGTAACACGGGCACGTGGAAACTCCTCGACGGGTTTCGATTGGTCGGAGTGAATACGCAAGAAGCAGTTTTGCCGCAACTGTACCCAGAACGAATATCTGAGTCAAGACGAACGTTTCCTGTATTTGAACCCTTCTAAGTGCCGCATGGGAGCTTCGACTCTGCCGCCGGTCATGGAGAAGGTAGGTTTGATGGGTCAGCGGCTGAGTTTGACAGGTTCCGCGGCTGGATGGTACTGTAACGCCGGTTTTGGAGACAATGGAGTCTCCATCTGGTCTCAATCGTAGTGAATCGGACAATGACGTCCTCAGCTCATGAGAGCGCGAGGGCGTTTTTTTTTATTATTAAGTTGGGATGCTGACAGAATTTGCAAATGACTGCTGGCTGTCGATGGGTGAAGGCTGAGGCTGAGTCCTGATCATGCGCACGTTCCGAATCGCCATGGTGCAGATGAACCCGACCGTCGGGGACCTTGACGGCAATCAACGGCGCCTGACCGGCTGGTTGCGTGAAGCCAGGAAGGCGAAGGCTGACCTGGTGGCATTTCCTGAACTGGCGATCACCGGCTATCCACCCGAAGACCTGCTGCTGAAATCGCGATTTGTGGAGGATAATCAGTCCGCGCTCGAGCAGGTCGTCAAACAGGTCAAGGGAACCACGGCGGTAATTGGATACGTAGGGCAGGGTGGCACTCACGCATCGGAACGCTCGTCGCCTACCGTGTTACCGGCGGGACGCCATGCCCTCTATAATGCGGCCGCGATCGTCTCAAATCAGCGGGTCGTCATGACGTATGGGAAGTCCTATCTGCCCAATTACGGCGTGTTCGACGAGAGTCGATATTTCCACCCCGGACGACGTCTTCCGTTGCTCATGCTGAACGGCGTCGCTGTCGGCCTCAACATTTGCGAGGATATCTGGTTGCCTGAAGGCCCGACCCGTGCTCAGGCTGCGGCAGGGGCGGAAGTCATCGTCAATATCAATGCCTCTCCGTTCCATATGGGAAAAAGCCGGTATCGCGAACAGATGCTGGCGACACGCGCGCGGGAAAATATGGTCCTGCTCACGTACACAAACATGGTGGGTGGCCAGGATGAACTTGTGTTTGACGGCAATAGCCTTATCCTGGATCACACCGGCGACATTGTTGTGCGGGGCAAAGCCTTCGAAGAAGACATGATCGTGGCGGATCTGGACGTGGATGCTGTAGCACGGGCGCGCAGAGCGGATCGTGGAAAGAGAGTCGGCGGCGGCGCTTCCAACTTGATTGAACGGGTGACGGTGAACGTCAAGACGGCTTCCGGCTTGCGCACAAAGATGATTCCTTCGCATACGGCTCGGCTCGATTCGTTGGAAGAAGCGCATCTAGCTCTGGTCGTGGGAATTCGCGACTATGTGCGGAAGAACGGGTTCAAACAGGTCGTCATCGGCGTGAGCGGTGGCGTGGATTCGGCCCTGACGGCAGCGTTGGCAGTCGATGCGCTGGGCCCAGCGAATGTCTTGGGCGTGTTCATGCCTTCTCCCTATACCTCGCGGGAAAGTCGTGAGGATGTCGCGGAGCTCGCGGGAAGATTGGGGATCACGGTGCAAACGATTCCGATCACCCGTACCTTCCGATCCTATCTGACCACATTGGCGGGCAGTTTCGATAGAACCAAGCCCGATACCACAGAGGAAAACCTTCAAGCACGAATACGCGGCAATCTCCTCATGGCGTTATCGAACAAGTTCGGATATCTGGTGCTGACAACCGGCAATAAGAGCGAGATGAGCGTCGGCTATGCCACACTGTATGGCGATATGGCTGGCGGATTTGCCGTGATCAAAGACGTACCGAAAACCATGGTCTACGAGTTGAGCCATCTGCGCAATCGCTCTGGAAAATCCCCCGTCATTCCCAAGCGCATCCTGAACCGTGCGCCGACCGCGGAGCTCAAGCCTGACCAAAAGGACGAAGACTCACTGCCGAGTTATGCTGTCCTCGATCCCATTCTGCAAGCCTACGTCGAAGAGGATCGGTCACTGGAGGATATTGTGGAGGCGGGATTCGACCGGACCACGGTCGCGCGGGTTATTCGAATGGTGGACAACAGCGAGTACAAACGTCGGCAGGCGCCCATCGGAATTAAGATCACGCACCGGGCGTTGGGGAAAGATCGCCGCATGCCGATCACGAACGGGTATCGCAATTGTTGACCGCTGCGCGCAGACCCTCAACCAGGCTGATACAGAATGACATATCGTCATTGCACACACTGAAATGTGGAGGTCTAGCAGCGCTCGCGGAAATCCCGCGGGATGGTCACAAGGCAAATGTTCCCACCTGCCCGACTCCAGGGTGGTCATGCTCGCCCACCCGCCCTCCGATGGCTACGCAATCGACCACCCGGCGATATGCCATGCCGTGGTGCGGCCGCAGTGAGGTCCGCGATGCGCACAAGATTGCGCGGCGCGTCTATGAGCGGACGCGAGGCGGTGCGCGCCTAGTGTCTTGAAACCGTTTACGGACGCCCGCGAACGGTGACCGGTCCGTGTCTTGTGAGCGTCCAGCGTGCTCTCGCGATGCGAGAACGCAGGTCGGTAAATGGTGTGGGCGGCGCACGGGGTTGCATGGGTGAGATAACGACTCTTTCAATATCCTGAGGGAGGGCACAATGACGAATGTTCAGCGCCGGATGCCGGGTGCAGCAGTGGCCGCCATGGCAGTGCTGTCACCCGCGCTGGTTCTGGCTCAAAGTGGTCCGAGGGGACTGGGCGAAGCAGTGCCGACACTGAATAGCGGTGATACGGCCTGGATGATGGCCGCGTCGGCACTGGTCGTGATCATGTTGGTGCCGGGCATCACATTCTTCTATGGCGGTTTGGTCCGCAGCAAGAACGTGATCGGGACGATGGTGCAGTCGTTCGCAATATTGTGTGTCGTGAGTCTCATCTGGGTCGTGTGCGGATATAGCCTCGCGTACGGGCCTGATCGGGGAGGCGTCATCGGCGGGCTCGATTGGGTATTCTTGAGCGGAGTCGGCCTGTCACCGCACCCGGTGTTGGCGCCGACCGTGCCGCATCAAGCCGTAATGCTGTTTCAGCTACTCTTTGCAGCGTTTACCCCGGCGCTTATTGCCGGAGCATTTGCGGAACGCATGAAATTCAGTTCCGTGTTGCTCTTCACGCTTTTATGGAGTTTGTTCGTCTATGTCCCGATCGCCCATTGGATCTGGGGTGGGGGATGGCTGAAGAAGATCGGCGCATTGGATTTTGCCGGGGGAACAGTCGTGCATGTCAGCTCCGGAATCAGCGCATTGGCCTGCGCGATGGTCCTGGGCAAGCGGCGGGGATGGCAAACGGATTATATGGCTCCTCACAATCTCCCATATGTGCTGCTCGGTACGGGACTTCTGTGGGCCGGTTGGTTCGGTTTTAACGGAGGCAGCGCCAAAGCGGCCTCCGGAGTCGCGGTCAACGCCCTGGTCGTCACCCATCTGACTGCGGTCATGGCGGCGCTGACCTGGATGGTCATGGAATGGCACCATCGCGGTAAACCCACTGTGTTGGGAATCGCCAGCGGAGCGGTCGCCGGACTCGCCACTTCGACAGCAGGAGCAGGATTCATTAGCCCGGCATCTGCGCTGCTGGTGGGCATATCGGCGGGCTTGTGCTCGTATCTTGCAATTGTATGGAAGGGACGGATCGGCTATGATGACACGCTCGACGTCCTGGGAACCCACGGGATCGGCGGTATCCTCGGAACATTAGCCACCGGCTTGTTTGCGTCGAGAGCAATTAATCCGCTCGGCGCTGACGGAATGATGATCGGGGGAGATTCATCCCTCCTCGGCAGCCAACTAGTGGCGGTCATCAGTGTGGTTGCATTTGCATTCATCGGTACCTACGCGATCTTGAAGCTCATCGAGGGGTCGATTGGCCTCCGTGTGGCGCCGGAGGAAGAGGCCACTGGTCTGGATCTCACCCAACATAACGAACGGGCGTATTCGTGATGCGGAGAGACGGCGCGTGTGCCATAGTGTGTGCGGAATGAAGCGAAAGGATCTTCCCTTGCAGAGAAACGTGTGGTGACTGGAGGCTGATATGAAATTGGTTGAAGCGATCATCAAACCGTTCAAACTTGATGAGGTCAAGGACGCGCTCCTTGAGATCGGCATCCAGGGAATGACGGTGTCGGAGGTCAAAGGGTTCGGCCGGCAAAAAGGGCACAAGGAAACCTATCGCGGGCAGGAATATACGATCGAATTCGTTCCCAAAGTGAAGATCGAAGTGGCGGTGAACGATAGTCAGGTTCCCAGGGTCTTGGAAACTGTCACGCGAGCCGCAAAAACGGGGAGTATCGGCGACGGCAAGATTTTCGTCCGGGAGTTGAGTGCTGTGGTGCGGATTCGAACCGGCGAGACAGGAGAGAGCGCACTATGACGATGACCGGAGAAACAGAGATGCCTGTCAGTAATACGCACGATGCCGAACCGGCCGCGATGGCCGCTGCGTTGACGACGCAACGGCAGGCTATCCAGGAGCGGTTGATGGCTGGGGCATCCGGTGAGGAGACGTTTGCCGCCACGACCGATGTGGCAGACGGATTGATCATCGGCCGGTATAAAGCCGCCACCCGCTTTGGCGGCAAGGCCTTCACCACGGCCGGATTCCAACATTGCTGTCTGGCTGCCATCGGTGGTTATGGTCGTCGGGAACTGGCTCCGCATTCCGACATCGATTTAATGGTGCTCTATCGGCCTGAGGCACAGAAAATCGTCCCCGATTTTGTAAAACAGGTCCTGCATCCATTATGGGATATCGGCTTTCAAGTGGGGCACAGCGTCAGAACGATCCAGGATTGCATCGAACTGGGTTTGAAGGACCTTACGGTGCGAACGTCCATGATGGAAGCGAGATTTCTCGCGGGCAGCCCGGAACTTTTTCAGCAATTCCACAGCCGGTATCTTCGCAAGGTCGTCTATAAGGCCACCGACACATACATGGAACACAAGCTGGAAGAACGTCGGCGCGAGTACAAGAAATTCGGGGAAACCGTTTATCTTCTCGAACCGAACGTCAAGAAGAGCCAAGGAGGCCTGCGGGACCTCCATGTGCTGCAATGGGTCGGGATGGCACGATACCGGTGTCCCACGATTCGAGAGTTGTCCGATCGGGGACTGCTGTCGCAGGGCGACTATCGCGCCTTGAAGGAGGCGCGCGAATTTCTATTCCGTGTGCGGGCGTTTCTCCACGCGCGGGCAGGAATGGCGCAAGAAATTCTCACCTTCGACGAGCAAATGTGGCTGGCTCAACAATTCGGATTCAGGGATTTGCCACACCTGCTGGCCGTCGAACAATTCATGCAGCAATACTACCGACATACGACCGAGTTGCATGCGATCTCGATGCGATTCGTGGAACGATGCCGACCGATATCCCTGGGGCAACGCATGGCGCGACTGCTTCCCGCATCGCGGATCGACACCCACTTTGTCGTGAACGGCAATGCGGTGACGGTTCCGCCGGATCTGCGCTCCCAGGTGCTCGACAGCCCTGTGTTGTTGTTGAGGTTGTTTAATGTGGCGCGCGTGCGACAGGCCATGATCGACCCCATGTTACTCGAAGACATTCACCGGCATGCGGATGCCCTGTCAGCGGACGTATTTCGCGCGTCCGAGGTCAGTAGCATGTTCCGGGAAATTCTCTCCGGTCCTGGTACGGCGAAGACGCTGGAGGCCATGCATCGTGCTCATCTGTTGGAAAAGCTGGTGCCGGCCTTCGCCCGAGTGCGCGGTTTGATGCAGTTCAATCAGTATCACAAGTATACGGTCGATGAGCATAGCCTCCTGGCTGTCGCCAAAGCCGAGGCGCTGGGGCAGGATCACGGTATCTTCGGAGACGTCTATCGTGAGATCAAACGAAAGGATGTCTTGCATCTCTCCGTACTGTTGCACGATCTCGGGAAAGGGCATGAAGAGGATCACAGCGAGGTCGGCCGCCGGTTGGCGGAAGATGCGGCTGAGCGGTTCGGGTTCGGGGAATCGGAGACGCGTACGCTGGTGTTCTTGGTCTATCGCCACCTGTTGATGGCCCACACGGCGTTTCGACGGGACCCGCACGATGAGAAGGTCCTGTTGCCATTCGCTCGGGAAGTGGGCACACCGGAAGTACTGAGGAAGTTGCTCATCTTGACCGCGGCCGATATCGCGGCGGTCGGGCCGGAGGTGCTGACCAAATGGAAAGAATCGTTGTTGATCGAACTCTACCTTCAGGCGTTGCAGGAAGTGTCCGGCGAGCGTGAACCGGCGGATGCACCCGAACGGCTCAAGCGGATTGCCGGCGAGGTGGTCGCTCAAAGCGTGCTCATGGCTGAACCCCATGCAGACGAAGCCTGGGTGGAATCGCAGTTACGTCAGTTTCCGCTACGCTATGTCTATGGAGCGACTCCCCGACGTATCGCCGCAAACCTCGCCGCCATCCGGCGCTTGCATACAGGCGAGGTCGTGGTGGATGCAGAGTTTAATGCGCAGTTAGGGACGTCTGAATATGCGATTGTGACGCACAATGAGTTGGTGCCCGGCATCTTTTCCAAAATCGCCGGCGTCATGGCTGCAAGCGGCGTACAGATCTTGGACGCACACATTACTACCCGCAAGGACGGGATCGTCGTGGACACGTTTCACGTGATGGATCCGGACTACCATGGCGCTCCGCCGGAGGAGCGCCGGCGCACTATCGGGGACAGGATCGCTGGCGTGCTGAAGGGATGGGAGCATGTCGACGAGCTCATGCGCCGTGGCTCGCGGCTCAATAGCGCGCGCCGCGCGCCGCTGCATCGGCAACCGACGGAGGTGCGGATCGATAACGAAACGTCCGACCAATATACCATCGTGGATGTATTCGCCGACGATCGCCAGGGTCTGTTGTACGTCATCACGCACGCAATTTTTACGGTCGGGTTGTCCGTGCACGCGGCAAGAATCTCCACGCGGCTGGATCAAGTCGCCGACGTGTTCTATGTCACGGATCATCAGGGACGAAAAATCGACAATCAGACGCAGCTGGAAGCGGTTCGGGTCGCAATTCTCAGAGACATCGCCGCATTCTTTGGGGCCAAGGCGGCATAAGATCAAGCGGGTATCAATGTCATGACGGTGCAACGGGTGAAAGGAGGAGGGGGATGAACGTTCGTGAAGTGTTGGAGTTTGCCAAGAAGAACAAAATTCAAATCGTAGATCTGAAATTCGTCGACCTATTGGGGACCTGGCAGCATTTCAGTATTCCTGTCAGCGAACTGAGTGATGGTCTGTTTAAAGATGGGTCGGGCTTCGATGGTTCTTCGATTCGTGGATGGAAGGCCATCAATAACAGCGACATGCTGGCGATGCCCGATCCTGAGACGGCTTGTCTCGACCCGTTCAGCGCGGTTCCGACGCTCAGCATGGCCTGCACGGTCGTGGATCCGATCACGCGCGAAAACTATGAACGCGACCCTCGCTTCATTGCGCAAAAGGCGGAAAAATATCTCCAGAGCACAAAGATAGGGGATACCTCGTACTGGGGCCCGGAAGCCGAGTTTTTTATTTTCGATCACGCCCGATACGATCAGACCAATCACAGCGGATACTATTACATCGATTCCGATGAAGGGGTGTGGAACGCCGGCCAGGAGGGGGTCAATCTGGGGTCGAAAATCAGGCACAAGGAAGGGTATTTCCCGGTTGCGCCAACCGATACCCAACAGGATATTCGCAGTGAGATGATCATCGAGATGGAAAGAGCCGGGATTGCCATCGAGAAGCATCACCACGAAGTGGCCACGGCGGGGCAGGCTGAGATCGATGTCCGTTTCGATTCAATGTTGAAGATGGCGGACAAGATGATGATGTACAAGTACATCGTCAAGAATGTCGCCCGCCGTCACGGAAAGACCGTCACGTTCATGCCGAAGCCGCTCTTCGGCGACAACGGTTCCGGCATGCATACGCATCAAAGTATCTGGAAGGACGGGAAGCCGTTGTTCGCGGGGAAGGAGTATGCCGGGGTCTCCCAGATGTGCCTGCATTACATCGGCGGAATCCTGAAGCATGCGCCGGCTCTCGCGGCGATCACGAATCCGACAACCAATTCCTATAAGCGGCTGACGCCGGGGTTTGAAGCTCCCGTGTTGCTGGCCTATTCCAGCCGAAACCGCTCGGCCGGGATCCGTATTCCCATGTATTCTCCGAGTCCGAAGGCGAAGCGGATCGAAGTCCGGTTTCCTGATCCAGCCTGCAATCCCTACCTCGCGTTCTCAGCTATGTTGATGGCAGGTCTGGACGGGATTGAGAACAAGATTAATCCAGGAGAGCCGGGGGAAAAGGATCTGTACGATTTGGAGCCCAAAGAGGCCGCCAAGATTCGTACGATGCCGGGAAGCCTGGACGAGGCGTTGGTGAATCTCGAAAAAGATCACCAATTCCTACTCAAAGGGGGCGTCTTTACTGAAGATGTCATCGAAACCTGGGTGAGCTACAAACGCACCAAGGAAGTCGATACGCTGAGGCTCCGGCCCCATCCGTACGAATTCTTTCTGTACTATGATGCCTAGACAGGGATCGCGAACGGAAGTATTCCTTGACTGGTTTTGGGCAAGAATGGTATAGGTGGCGATCACGGGAGTAGTGCAGGCAATGGCGCCTGGGCTAACCTCGGCAAGATAGCGGATACGGACAAGGGCGTCCGTCATTCTTACGATGAATGGCGGACGCTTTTTTTTGGTTTGAGACACCGTTGTCCTTCTCCCAAACGCTGGAGGTTATGTTTAGCCAGGCATCCGGCGAGTACAGACTGAATATGGAGGCCCAACATGAACAATGAGTCGAGTCCACCCTCTCACACGAAGGCCGCGTTATCGGCTGAACAGTACCTTCAAGAAACAGTAGAGAAATCGATTGTGGCGGCCGTGCTGGATGCTGCAGGTCCTACGCGTCGCCAATTTCTGGTCGGCCTGGGGGCGTCGACGCTCACTGCGCTTATCACCGAACTCTTTCCGATGGCACGCTTCCAGGCCTTTGCCGCAGATCCCGCCGGCGCACCGGAGAAGAAAGACGTGAGCATCGGCTTCATCCCTATCACCTGCGGCACCCCGATCATCATGGCTGAGCCCTTGGGGTTCTACAAGAAACATGGACTGAACGCATCGGTCAAGCGGGCTGCAGGGTGGGCGATGATTCGTGACTGGTCGGTAAACAAGGAAGTGGATGCCGCTCACATGCTCACACCGATGCCGCTCGCCATCACACTGGGCGCTGGGTCCATGGCAACGCCGATGTACATGCCGGCGGTGGAAAATATCAACGGGCAGGCCATCACGCTGCATATCAAGCACAAGGGCGTGCAAAAGGCCGCCGATATGAAGGGCTTCCGTTTCTGCGTGCCGTTCGACTTCTCCATGCACAATTACTTGCTTCGATACTATCTGGCGGAAGGAGGCCTTCACCCCGATAAGGACGTGCAGATTCGAATCGTGCCTCCGGCGGAGATGGTCGCGAATTTAAAGGCCGGCAACGTGGATGGCTATTTGGGGCCGGATCCATTCAATCAACGAGCGGTCTATGAGAACGTCGGCTTTATTTTCAAACTCTCCAAAGAGATTTGGGATCGCCATCCCTGTTGCGCATTCACTGTGACAAAGGCGTTTGCGACGCAATACCCCAATACGTTTCATGCGATGTGGCGTTCGATCGTCGATGCGACTCATTACGCCTCAAACCCGGCGCATCGGAAGGAGATCGCTGCCACCATTGCGCCGACCAACTATCTCAATCAACCGGTCACTGTGCTTGAGCAGGTCTTGACGGGCACCTACGCCGATGGCCTGGGAAAAATTCAGAAGATGCCGGATCGCATCGATTTCGATCCCTATCCGTGGCATTCGATGGCGATCTGGATTCTGACGCAAATGAAACGGTGGGGCCACGTGAAAGGGGACGTGAATTATAAGGCCGTAGCTGAGGAAGTGTATCTGGCGGCGGACTGCGATCGCATCGCGAAAGAACTCGGCTATCCGACGCACCAGGCCACCACGACGAAGCATGTCATCATGGGCAAGGAATTCGATCCGAACCAGGCCGAGAGCTATCTCAAGAGTTTTGAGATTCACAGCATGGCATGAGGAGGTCTATGGAATCGCTCAATGAAACGTTGGTTGAGACCACGCGTGCAACCGAAACCGGCGCTTTCCTGGTTCCTTCAATACGACGGTTCCTCGCTCGGTTCTCATTGCTCGGGTGTCCGCGGCTCCGACAAACGGGGATCGTTCCGGGTACGGGGTCTGAACGGGGAGGAGCCATGGCAGGGCAGGTGAAAGGGAACCCGTGGTTTATTTCAGGATTCTTACTGGTGATTTTTCTTGTGAGCTGGCATCTCTTTACATTGCGTCCGATATTTGATCCGGCCGGAATGACCGAAGAACAGCTGCAGTTGATGGAGTTCAACGGCGATATCGTGCGAGGTGCGGACGGAGCCTATACATGGAATCCTGAAAAGGAGAAGGTCAAGGGGGTTCCGGGCCCGTGGGCGGTGGTGGAAAAGGCTCGCACGGAATTGGCCGAGGCGTTTCAAATAAAAGGAACGAACGACCACGGGATCGCCTACCTGGTGTTCTACACCGTGTCGCGCTTTGCCGCCGGCTTCCTGGCAGCCTCGATCATCGCGATCATGCTCGGAGTGGTGTTGGGCCTGAACCGAGTTCTATTCAGGGCCGTCAACCCCTATATTCAAATTCTTAAGCCGATCTCTCCTCTCGCATGGATGCCGTTGCTGCTCTACACCGTCAAGGATCCGAAGTGGACCGCCATCCTGGTCGTGTTCATGGCGGCGCTCTGGCCCACATTGGCGACGACTGCGTTCGGGGTGAGCTCGTTGCGCAAGGACTATCTGCACGTGGCTGCCATCGTGCAATTGTCCTGGTTCAAGCGATTGTTCAAGGTGATCTTGCCGGCGGCAGCCCCGACCATCGTGAACGGATTGCGGATATCGTTTGGCAGCGCGCTCGTCGCCGTGGTACCGGCTGAGATGTTGTTGGGGGAACTGGGGGTCGGCTATTTGAGCTGGATCGAATGGAACAATCTAGATATTGCCGGCGTCATCTTTGCGATTTTGGTCGTCGGCATAGTCGGGGTCGTGCTGGATTCCGGATTCAACAAGCTGGCCAGCTTAGTCACGTACCAGGAGTAATCCATGTCCTTTCTTCAAATCGACCATGTGAGCAAGTATTTCCCGAACCCATCCGGGGTTGGACAGGTCTGCATCTTCAAGGATGTCACGATCAAAATCGAGAAAGGGGAATTTGTCACGACGATAGGTCACTCGGGGTGCGGGAAAAGCACTCTGCTCAACATCATCGCAGGATTGGAAACTCCTTCGGAGGGAGGCGTTATCCTCAACGGGCGAGAGGCTTCCGGACCGGGATTGGACCGGATGGTGGTCTTCCAGAATTTCGCATTGATGCCCTGGATGACGGTGTTCGAGAACATCGCGCTGGCCGTGCGATCCGCCTATCCGGAGTGGAGCAGCGAGCAGGTGACGGCGCATGTCCACAAATACATCATGCTGGTGGGGTTGAAGGGCGCCGATGACAAGCGCCCTGTGGCCCTATCGGGCGGGATGAAGCAGCGCGTCGGTCTGGCCCGGGCGTTCTCGATTGAGCCGAAGGTGTTATTGCTGGATGAACCATTTGCACAGATCGACGCGCTGACCAGAGGTGTCATACAGGAAGAGTTGATTCAAATGTGGAACACATCACGAAACACCGTCTTCATGGTGACCCATGACGTAGACGAAGCGATTCTGCTCTCCGATCGCATTCTTCTCATGACGAATGGTCCGGATTCCCGCATTGCGGAAATGGTTCACGTGACGATTCCTCGTCCGCGCTCTCGGGAAACGATCATCGAACACCCGCATTATTACAAGATCAGAAACCATATCATCCATTTTCTGGTGCGCCATGCCAAGCATGGGACCGAGGTCGACGGCACCCCATCAGGGAATATGACGAATGGAGGTCCGATCATCGTGAATTTCGAAGTGGAAACCGCCGCCATGCCCTGACGATCATCGGTGGACGATGCGACACCTGGTTGGATGTGGACGTAATCATAGGAGGGATGACATGCATGCTTTGGATCACGAACGAGTTGCGGGTCTCGCAGCAAAAAAATTCTCATTCCTCGAACAATCATTGGGAGGGTATCTCGTACTCTCCGTGTTTGCCGGGGCATACCTGGGGTTTGGCATCGCCTTGATCGTGAGTCTGGGCGGTCCTCTCGCTGCGGCTGGGTCGCCGCTTGTCAAACTGGTCATGGGAGCGTCGTTCGGCATCGCGCTCACCCTCGTGATCTTTGCGGGATCGGAGTTGTTTACCGGCAATAACATGATCGGGGCCATCGGCGGCCTCTCACGCTCGGTCACCTGGAGTCAGGTCGTACAAATCAACTTCTGGTCATGGCTTGGCAACCTGGTCGGTTCACTCGCGCTGGCATGGCTTGTGATTCAATCAGGTGTCTTTTCCAGGGGGCCGACCGCGGATCTGCTCGAAAAAGTGGCGGGCGTGAAAATGTCGTTGCCGGCCTGGGAACTGTTTACGAGGGGCATCCTCTGCAACTGGCTCATTTGTCTGGCCGTCTGGACATCAGGACGGACCACCAATGATGTCGCCAAAATCCTGCTGATTTTCTGGTGCCTCTTTGCATTCATCGGCACAGGATTCGAACACAGCATCGCCAATCAGTCGCTTCTTGGCATGGCCTTGTTTCTGCCTCATGAAGGCGCCGTCAACTGGACGGGATTTTGGTACAACCAGTTGTTCGTTGTGCTGGGAAATATGGTGGGAGGCGGCATATTCGTCGGCGCACTCTACTGGATGGTCAGCCCGTTTACATCAAAACAGGCCGAAATTGCCGCCGTCCCACAGTCCATCGTGACGCGGTCTTCAGCATTGTAATCGTCAGACGATCGTCTATCACACAACACCGTCATCGTTCATTCACAAGGAGGTTCATATGGAGAAGGAGGCAGCGCGGAAGAAAATCAAGTCGGCCCGGTTGGAGAAGAAGGTCACGATTACCGACGTCGCGAAAGCCGTGGGGAAAAATCCGACGTTCGTCGCCGCCGCTCTCAACGGCAATCATCGTCTCACCACGGATGAGGCAGCGAAGGTCGGAAAATTGCTCGATCTGGACAAAGAGATGATTCAGTCGTTGAGCCGATTTCCGGTCCGCACCGATAGCCCCAACGCGACCGATCCCTTTAAGTATCGTCTCCTTGAAGTTATCGGTGTCTATGGGGATGCCTTGCGCGATATGGCCAATGAAATGTTCGGCGATGGCATCATGAGCGCCATCGATTTCACCCTCGATATGGAAAAGGTCACAGGCAGTCAGGGTGAAGCCCGTTGCAAGATCACACTCAACGGCAAGTGGCTCGAGTACAAGACGTTCTGATGATGCGTGCGTTGAGATTGGTAGGCGATGGTGAGCATGACGTCTGACTTCAAATGGAGCGTGCATGACGTTGAGATCGAATAGGTCCACATGGTGGTCCAGCATAGGGGCGGCGGCTCTCGGCGTGATCTATCCGGAAGTGATCGCTGCGCAACCAGTGACAAGGGGAGAGATCAGTGCAGCGGATACAGCCTGGGTGCTGATGTCTTCGGCGCTCGTCCTGGCGATGATCGTGCCTGGATTAGCCCTATTCTATGGGGGATTGGTCCGGAGTAAGAACGTGCTAGGCACGATCATGCAGAGCTTCACCATTCTGTGCCTTGTGAGCGTGCTATGGGTGCTAATCGGATACAGCCTGTCGTTCGGGCCTGATAAAAAAGGCCTGATCGGCGGCTGGGAATGGATAGGGCTTCGCGAGGTGAGTCTTATCCCCCACCCCACGTATGGTCCGACTATTCCCCATCAGGCATTCATGACCTTCCAGATGATGTTTGCCGCCATTACGCCGGCTCTGATTACCGGCGCGTTTGCCGAGCGGATGAAGTTCAGGGCAGTGGTCCTCTTCGCGGGACTGTGGTCGATTTTCGTGTATGCGCCGGTAGCGCACTGGATGTGGGGTGGAGGATGGTTGAATGAGTTGGGTGCGCTGGATTTTGCCGGTGGTGCGGTCGTGCATATATCGTCGGGACTTAGCGCGTTGGTATGCGCACTGGTGCTGGGTGCCCGGCACGGCTACGGCTCGGACTACCTCGCGCCGCACAATCTACCCATGACACTCCTCGGTACGGGACTGCTTTGGTTTGGTTGGTTTGGTTTCAATGCAGGCAGCGCACTGGGCGCGAACAATGTTGCCGTCACGGCGTTTCTGGCGACGCATATGGCTGCAGCCGCTGGAGCATTGACGTGGATGTTCGTTGAATGGGCGCATCGGGGGACACCCACCGTGCTTGGAATTGCGAGCGGCGCCGTGGCCGGTCTGGCTACTGTCACGCCGAGTGCCGGCTATGTGGGGTATGGAGCAGCGTTGCTGATCGGGTTGGCAGCAGGCGTTCTGTCTTATGCTGCCATCAATTGGAAAAGCCGGTTGGGATACGATGACTCACTCGATGTGGTCGGGATTCACGGAGTGGGAGGCGTTTTCGGCATCCTGGCGACCGGCCTGTTTGCATCCAAGGCCATCAATCCCAACGGAGCGGATGGTCTGCTGGCGGGGAATCCAGGGTTGGTGGGTGTACAACTGGTGGCAGCCACGGCGGTCGCCTTGTTGGCCTGTGTAGGGACGTATGTGATTCTCAAGTTGATCGATCGGATCGTAGGCCTTCGTATTTCTCCTGAACAAGAACGGCAGGGTTTGGATCTGACTCAACACAATGAGAGGGCATATTCATGATGAACCACGATGAGCGCACATTGTTGCAACTGTTGGATGGGCGTGGCCCTTACACGTTTGACCAGCTAGCCGAGTTGTCAGGATTGAGCGAAGCGCAGGTGTTGCTTGCGGTGGATCGTCTAAGTCGAACAGGTGATGTGGTGTTGAAAAAGGTCGGCATGGAGTACCACGTGCACGCGAGTATGCCGATATGAACAAGATCGAAGTGATCAAACACGAACGGGACGGCCTCGACGTCAAATCACTCATTGCCGAGTATGCCCGAACCGGTTGGGAATCCATCTCCGAGGGCGATGTGCAACGGCTGAAGTGGTACGGCCTGTTTCTCCGCAACCCGACACCGGGACTGTTCATGATACGTGTTCGCATCCCAGGAGGAAAGACCACGTCATATCAACTCCGGACGTTGGCCGGCATTGCGGCTTCGCACGGCAATGGGATTCTGGACCTGACGACTCGGCAACAAGTTCAATTGCGACATATCCGTATCGAACAGATCCCCGACATCTTTGCCAAAATGGAGGAGGTGGGGCTTACGTCTCTCCAAACCGGCATGGACAATGTCCGTAACGTGATGGTCTGCCCGGTGGCAGGACTAAACCCGGATGAAATATGCGATGGCGCGGCCATTGCCCGGGCCATCGACGATGAAATTCTCAACAATCGGGAGTATTCCAACCTGCCGAGAAAGTTCAATATTGCCATCACCGGCTGTCCCGACAACTGCCTGCATACGGAGACCCAAGATCTGGCGTTAGTGCCGGCGTATCACGACATCGGCTTCGACAAGTGCTCGGGTTACAACGTGCTGGTCGGCGGCAAACTGGGGTCGGGGGGGTACCGGATTGCAAGTCCCCTCGACATGTTTGTGAATCCAGCCGAAGCCTTCGACGTCTGCCGGAGCGTAATTCAAATTTTCCGCGACCACGGTTTCCGTGACAATCGAACTCAAGCCAGGCTGGCCTTTCTTGTGGACGAGTGGGGCGTGGAACGATTTCGCGAAGAGGTCGAAAAATTGGTGGGGAAAACGCTGCCTCCTGCCGGGACGGACGCCAGGAAGCAGCACGAGAAGGACCATGTCGGCATATTTCGTCAAAAGCAACGGGGAATGAATTATGCCGGTTTGAAAGTGCTGGTCGGGCGTGTGACAGCGAGCGATCTCCAATCGATGAGCGCGCTGGCAGAACGGTACGGGACCGGGGAAATGCGTATATCACCCGCTCAAGCGGTGATTATTCCCAATGTGCCTGATCGGAAGGTGGGCGATCTTTCGCAAGACCCGTTGGTCCAGCAATTTTCTTACAACCCCTCGCCTCTGTACAAGGGACTGGTCAGCTGCGTGGGCAGCGACTATTGCAACCTTGCCGTCATTGAGACAAAGGGACGCGCGGTCGAAACCGCGAAGCTCTTGGAAAGCAAGCTGTCGCAGACGATAAAGCCGATCACCATGCATTGGTCTGGTTGTCCTGCCGGCTGCGGCAACCATCTGGTGGCGGATATCGGATTTCTAGGGAAAAAATGCAAAGTCGACGGCAAGGTCCTGGATGCGGTGGACATCTTCGTCGGTGGAAGATCGGGATCGGATCCCAAACTCGCCGTCAAGATCATGGAAGACGTGCCGTGCGAAAAACTGCCGGCTGTACTGGAGGGACTCGTACCTTTTCATACGCGGGACAAGATGCATCGGGTTCGTGGTACAGCAATGAAAAAATCTCCACCGGACAGCCCTACGAAGCAGACGGATTCCATAGACTCAGCCCTCTCCTTACCGCGCATGTCGAATGCATAGCGCGAGCTGTTCTGGTGTGCCGCTCGGGCGTGATCCGGCAGTAGCCATGACGGCATACACAGGTCCGACATCCGCTCCCTGCCAGCCTTTTTAGCTGCGTCACCTTGGATGAAAACCTCCCCTGGCGCCGGTATGGATCAGGGGTCCATACTGCCGTTCAGGAGGGTTCCGGTCGGTGAAGGACGCACTTGAGCCACCGCTGTGGTTGAGTTATCCTTTCGGTCGTCACGTCACAGGGAGGAATCATGCCAAGGAAAGCAAAGGGCGGGGATCAATTCGACGGAAAAAAAGTAGCGGATTATATGTCGCCGGATGTCCGCAGCGTGCATCGTTCGGCCCCCATCAAGGAGGCAGGGCGGCTGCTACAGAAGTGGAAGGTGGGGTCTCTGCTCGTTGACGATGGTTCACGGTACATCGGCATCATCACCGACACCGATCTCAGCCGTAAGGCTGTGGCCAAAGGTCTCGATCCCAATACGACCACGGTGACTGCTTGCATGACCAAGGCGCTGGTGACAATCGAAGATAGCGAGGCCCTCTCCGAGGCCCTTGCACTGATGAAAAAGAACGGGATCAGACACTTGCCGGTCACAGAGGACGGAACGATTATCGGGGTGCTGTCGGTGGCGGACCTGCTGCGCGCGTACGAAAACAAATCGTGAGTTAACTTCGGGCCTTGGCCTGCCCCTCCTCAAACTCCGGGAAAATCGGTGCCGTGGCGCAGCTGGCGTGTCTGCCCGCCAATCCTTTGGTTCCTGCATCATATGGTATCGACACATTGTGCGATGTTCTGACGCCGGAATTGGAAGGGCCGGTCGGTCGCAAGTCGTCAGACGCATGACCATGTTCAGCAATTGCCACTGAGAATGGTCCCGTTCGATTACCTTCAATAATGCCACCACTGCCACACAGCGGGGTACAGGTCACTTCAATGAGCAGAGAAACTGCCTGCTCGGGAATGGATTGGAGAATGTCTGGTACAGAACATTGGAGAAATCGAAGGAATCACGAGAGGGAACCACACTGTGCTGTGAAGAATTCCCGTGTCCGGGACATATGAAGGGCGATATCGGTTTGCAGGTGAGCGGCGCCTGCCTGCCAGTCCTCCGTGGTGTATCCCAAGCGTCGCGCAAGAAAGACGAAGTCATCCGAGTCGGGCTGGGGTAAGACCAAGTCCTTGGCATGTCCGCGAACCATGCGGAGACCGTCGATCAGGCTGCGAATGAACACGTACGCCTTCGCCAGCCGCCCTCCCTGCTGCGGTGACACCAGAGCCGCCTCCATCAAGCCGGTCAAGGCTTCCATGGTATTGGGGGTGCGCAAGGATGGCCGGTGCTGACCGTGCAACAGCTGTAAATACTGAATGACATATTCGATGTCAATGAGGCCGCCGGGGCTGTATTTGACGTTCACCTGTCCCGGTTCGACCAGTTCCTTCATCTGCTGGCGACGCAAGTCCATTGCCGCCCGCAGATCCCACGGGGCGCCGCTGTAGACGTAGGCATCGCGGTGCTCCTCGACCAATCGCCCGAGAAGCTGATCTCCTGCGACCGCGCGGAGCTTGATCAACGCCTGCCGTTCGAATGGCGCGGCCAAACCTGAATCACCGTAATACCGGCGAATTTCCTCCAGTGGATTGGCGAGAGAGCCTTTGCCGCCATGCGGCCGCAGGCGCACATCCAGATGAAAGATACCTTCCTGCCTGGCTTCGATCCATCCGAGCAAATCCTGCACCAGTCTTTCAAAATATTCGGTGTTGGCGATCCGCTGCTTTCCGTCGGTCTGGCCGGCTCCTCCATACACGAACAGCAGTTCGATATCGGAGGCATATCCCAATTCGCGTCCACCGAATTTGCCCATGCCGAGAATGGCGAAGGGACACGTTTGTTCTGATTTCAAGCGAGGCGATCCGTATACCCGACCGAGCTTCGCCATGCAATCCTTGAGGCTCCGCGCGATGATGATTTCCGCGAGCATAGTCAGAGCGCGCGAGAAATCAGCGAGGCTGCTTGTGGTATTGAGCAGGTGAGTCATGTCGATTCGGAACAGTTCCCGATCCTTGAAGCGGTTCAACGCCTCCTTGCGGGCGTCGGCGTCCTTAACGCGGGTGACTGATCGATCCAGATCTTTTGCCAAGGCGGAGCGGTCCTTCACCAATGGAGCCTGCTGATACGTTTGCAGTATGGGGAGTAGATTGTCGTGTTGGCGGCGAAGGAAGTCCTCCCACAGGAAATCACTGGCGCCCAGCAATCGCGCCAGCACCGGAAAGCTCTTCGGGTCGCGGAGAAATTCCAATGTGGCGTTGGCTTTGGCGTGCTTCGTCTCATCTACAATTAAGTCGAGGAACTGATCGAAGGCTTCCAAGGCTTTCGCCGGGTCTGGAGCCCAGGTCAAGGCGTGGGTGAATTGCTTGATCAGCACGGCCGTCAACCGCACGTGCTGCTGGTCCACCGGATCGGTCAACTTGTCTCCGTGTCGGTTTCGTACGTAGAAGCGGTCGTGCAGCTTTGTTCCGTCATTCTGGAACTGCGCTTTGCGGATATAGACGTTACGCATGGCCAGGGCGTTGGCAAAGGCATACAGAAAGGCCGGGGTATCCTCGGATCGGATGTCCATGACCGTATCGGTTTGAGACCGGCTATTGTCGAACGAGATCTGGACGGTGTGCAGGAGGCCGCTGAAGGCGCCGCGTCGTTTACTGAGTTGCTCGACAAGCCGTCGGTTGACCTGTTGTCGGGCCTCCTCGAAGCGATTGTCGTCCAGGAGGGAAATAACGCGTGTGAGCTCCGTATGCAACCTTTCTGATGTCACGGGGGTCCATGTCATGTCGTCAACGGGATGAACGACAAACACGTCGACTATTTTTTTTCGGCTGAGACCGGGCCGGCCCTTGGGCCGGCGACGGATCGAGGGTGAAAATGAGGACCGGGTAGCTCGTTCGACTCCCTTTTCGCGGAACGTGTAAATGCGGCCTTCGTCGATGTTGAGGCCGAACGCAGACAGGAGCCCGCAGATCGCGGCAAACTCGGAAAAGTAGTCGTACGCGACGACCGTAATTTCATGCCGGGCGGTTTTCAACGGTAGACTGGATAGTTCGCAGGGATTGTCCAACGTGAGTTTTGAGGCCAAGTGGATATGACGGGCAATGGTGTCCGGCTTAAAACTGGAGAAATAATCCGGATCCATCCGATCCAGGAAATCGCGCAGGACGTCTTCGGCGATCCCTTTGCAGAGGGACGTAATGGCGTTTCGTACTTGTGTGGAAAGCGGCCCTGGGTCAGCCATGCCGTGCGTGAGTATACCTGAACGACGTCGCGTTGTGCCCGAGGAATCGCCTCAGTATAATGCCCCCGCCATGGAGAAACGTCGGACTACATCTGCCCGCCGGCCCCCAGCGAGCGGCGTCAAGACGAGGACGTCCCCACCGGATCCTACCCCGCTCCTCCTCTCTCCCTCGCTGAATGAGACGGAGGTGGAAAGCATTCTCAGACCGTATAATATTCGCGCATTCCAGGAAGCGGATGGCAATATCCAGGCGATGGCTGGAGAGCCGCACACGCGCCGCCAGTTGGCCGCAATCTTACCCGATCTCCTGGTCTCCACGGCAAAGACCGCCGATCCTGATCATGCGCTCAATCATTGGGAGCGCTTGCTTTCCGGAGGCGTCAATCGGCCGGCAATGTTGGACTATCTGCGAGCGTCGCCTCGCTTGCTCGACCTCCTCTGCACGATTTTCGGCAACAGCGACGCGCTCGCCTTTACATTGATACGTGATCCGACGCTGATCCATTGGCTTGCGGAGCATGGTCTTTCCAAGCCACCCTCGCGTGTCGGTATGGATTCCATTCTCCAGCAACATCTCGCCAGCGTTTCGATGACAGAATTGAAATTGGATGCGCTGCGCCGGTTTCGTCGCAGGGAGATGCTGCGCATCGGAGTCCGCGACCTGTTTCGGCTGGCCTCGGTGGAAGAGACGACGGCCTCCCTGTCGGATCTGGCTGCCGTGCTCATTCATGCAGCCTATTGCATCGTGGATGCCGATTTGCGACTGCAGTATGGCGTTCCTGTACATCCGGGTCGCGACGGGAAACCGATCGAAACCGGATTTGCCGTGATCGGCATGGGAAAACTCGGCGGTCACGAATTGAACTACAGTTCGGATGTCGACCTGATCTATGTTCATGAATCGTCAGAAGGAGAAATCTGTCATGACAGCCGCGTAGCACAGCGCAATGCTCCAGCGCCTTCGGGGCCGATTTCATCCGAGGAATATTTCGAATTACTTGCCCGGCAGTTGACCAGGGCGCTGTCCGAACAGACGAGAGAAGGATACGTATTCCGGGTCGACCTCCGGCTACGGGCTGAGGGGACAGTTGGGCAACTGGCGCGGTCGCTCGATCAATATGCCAATTACTATATGACCCGAGGTCAAGCGTGGGAACGGTTGGCATTGCTCAAAGCCTGGCCGATAGCCGGCTCGTCGCGAGTGGGCGGGGCCTTCGTTCGCATGGTGAGACGGTTTGTGTGGGAGTCCCGACCTCACCTCCCCAGTCTCACCCATGCGCTGGAGGTGATTCACGATGTGCGCGTGGTCAAGGAGATGATCGACGATCGGATGGTCGGACGGGGACACGAACGGCGAAATGTAAAGTTAGGAATAGGGGGCATCCGCGAGATCGAGTTTCTCGTTCAAACGATTCAAGTCATTGCAGGGGCGCATCTTCCAGGGATCGTCAGTCGGCAGACTCTTTCCTCGTTGAAACGGTTCCATGCCCACCGATTGCTGTCGGAACGGGAGTTCAAGCGGCTGGTCGAAGCCTACCGGTTTCTTCGCGATGTGGAGCACAAACTGCAGATGATTCACGATGTGCAAACCCATGCCTTGCCGGACGATGAGGAGGAACTGGCCCAATGCGCGATTCGCATGGGGTATGAGACTCATGATCGAGTGGCAGGGCTGGCGCGCTTCCGCGCCCACCATGCGCTGCATACGCGGCATGTGAACCAGGCGTTTCGTGCCCTCTTCTATTCACCCGAGAGTTCAGCGCTCCTCAAAGCAGCCCTGCACGGGAGCGCGACCCGTGCCCGGCTTGGACCAACCAAACAGGGCGTGAAACGTTGAGCCTAGGATTGTGTTACAACAAAAAATGGGATTGGTTCGATGACGATAAAATGACGAGGGCCCAGCGATTTCTCGCTGGGCCCGTCTCTGACTTCTTGGGCTGGGTGGCTATCCGCCACACGCCATCAGTTCTGGTCCTAGTACATGCCTTCCATGCCGTGGTTATGCCCGCCTGGGCCGCCCATCGGCTCTTTCTTCTCTTCCGGCAACTCGGTCACCATCACCTCGGTGGTGAGCATCAGACCCGCCACGCTGGCTGCGTTTTGCAACGCGGTGCGTGAGACCTTCGTCGGGTCGATGATACCGGCCTTGATCATGTCGACATATTCATCGGTTGCAGCGTTGAAGCCCGCGTTCGGGTTCTTCTCTTCGCGCAATTTTCCGACGACCACCGAGCCCTCGCTTCCCGCGTTGGCCGCGATTTGACGGACCGGCTCTTCCAGTGCGCGACGCACGATGTCGATGCCCACCTTCTGTTCAAGCGGAATGTCTTTCAGCCCCTCGAGTGCCTTGATACAGCGCAGGTAGGCCGTCCCTCCGCCGGGAACGATACCCTCTTCAACTGCCGCTTTGGTGGCGTGAAGCGCATCCTCGACGCGCGCTTTCTTTTCCTTCATTTCGGTCTCAGTCGCCGCACCGACGTTGATGACTGCCACGCCGCCCACGATCTTGGCCAGCCGCTCTTGCAGCTTTTCCCGATCGTAATCGGACGTCGTTTCTTCGATCTGGGCCTTGATCTGCTTCACGCGGCCTTCGATCTTCTTGGGATCGCCATGACCTTCAACGATCGTGGTGTTGTCCTTGTCGATCGTGACGCGCTTGGCGCGGCCGAGGTCGGTCAACTTCACGTTCTCGAGTTTCAAGCCGAGATCTTCTGAAATCACTTGCCCACCGGTCAACACGGCGATGTCTTCCAACATGGCCTTGCGACGATCGCCGAATCCCGGAGCCTTGACGGCCGCCACGTTCAGCGTGCCGCGCAGCTTGTTGACGACGAGAGTGGCGAGGGCTTCGCCTTCGACTTCTTCCGAGATGATGATGAGCGGCTTGCCCATCTTGGCAACCTGCTCGAGGACCGGGAGAAGGTCCTTCATGCTGCTGATTTTCTTCTCGTTGATGAGGATGAGCGGCTCATCCATGACGGCCTCCATCCGCTCGGCATTGGTGACGAAATATGGGGAGATGTATCCACGATCGAACTGCATACCCTCGACGACATCGAGTGAGGTCGTCATGGACTTGGCTTCTTCGACGGTAATGACGCCGTCTTTGCCGACCTTTTCCATCGCTTCGGCGATCAGATCACCGATAGTCTTGTCGTTGTTGGCCGAAATGGTGCCGACTTGTGAGATCTCAGTCTTCGCCTGACAGGGCTTGCTGAGCTTCTTCAGCTCGGCGACGACAAACTCGACGGCCTTATCGATTCCGCGCTTGATCTCCATCGGGTTGGCGCCAGCGGTGATATTTCTCACACCTTCACGATAAATGGCCTGTGCCAGCACCGTCGCGGTGGTGGTTCCATCGCCTGCCGTATCGCTGGTCTTGCTCGCGACTTCGCGGACGAGTTGGGCGCCCATGTTCTCGTAGGGGTTCTTCAACTCGATTTCCTTGGCAACCGTGACACCGTCTTTCGTGATGGTGGGTGCGCCGAACTTCTTGTCGAGAATGGCGTTCCGTCCTTTGGGTCCAAGCGTAGCCTTGACCGCATCGGCCAGTTGGTTTACGCCTCTCAAGATGGCGGCTCGCGCCGCTTCGCTATACAACAGTTGCTTTGCCATAAATCTCCTCCCTTTACGTCAATGGTTCGTCGGTGATGACTTTAGTTGGTGAAAATTCCGAGAATGTCCTCTTCCTTCAGAATGAGGCATTCTTCATCGTCGATCCGAAGCTTGCTGCCGGAGTACTTGTCGAAGAGGACTTGATCGCCGACTTTGACGTTCTCAACCTTCTTGCCGACGGCCTGAACGTTACCTCGCTGGGGCTTTTCTTTCGCGGAATCCGGAACATAAATTCCGCCGGACGTCCGTTCCAATTCCTCGGTATAGGTCACAAAGACCCGATCGCCGAGCGGCTGAAAATTCTTTGCAGCCGTGGACTTCTTTTCCTTCGTTTCAGTAGCCATACACGAACCTCCTTCTCGCGGTGAATAACAATAGTGGTAGTTGTTAGTTGAGTATAAGTGGCTGACACAAATCGGGCGTCGGCACTCACCAACCTGAATGAGCAAGAGTTACGGAGGGTAGATAGCGCGGCTCAAGAACAAGTCAAGGGCGGGAGGAAGAAATTTTTGGACGACCGCTTTCTGTTCAGCACTTCGCTGATTGTACTGGGAGAGAAGGACCTTTAGCAAGAGACGTCCAGAAGATTATCAGTCGCAAGAATAACCAGGTTTCACCATCAGTTAGACTGGGGTTCCCATCAAAGTATGCCTTCACAGGCAGGACACTGGGATCTCAAATGGAGGGGAATCGTGGCAAGTGCGGGGGTCGGAGGCGGGCTAAGGCCGGTTGGCGGGACCGTCCGATGGCATTCCCTGGGGCATCGGAAAAGTGCTGGCCGTTCCGGATTGCAGAAGCAGGGCAAGCACGTTCTTGGTGATCAGTTGAGCGGCGTCGCTGAGGCGCGAAGTGCGAATGGCTGGGGCGTTGTAATCGTCGAGTCCCCAGGCCCACTGCATCGATCCGGTGGCAAAGACCAGTGATCCGTTTGTCGACGCGTACAGGCTCATATCGGCGTAGTTGGTTCTTCCGTTCAGGTCGTAGGGCGAGTGCGCGAGAATGACCAGATTCGATGAGGCTGGCCTAAAACGGCGATCAACTTCGTAGCCGAGCAGGCCCGGCAACCGGCCGCTTTCCGGCAGGCCGACGCCGGAAAAGATCTGGTGTGAGGGGTGAGACACGACGATGTCACTGTCCACCGGTACCGATTCGTACATCACGCCGATCAAAGTTTCTTCAGGCTCGTTCACTGGAGGCTCCCGCCATTGGGTCGTGACCAAATGGTCATTGGTGGTATCCCCATCGATGGCAAATGAGTCTTTCTCACGCGCTGTTTCCTTGAAGGCGACCATCGTTCGATACGGTTGGCCGGTCAGGGCACTCGGTTCGAGCCGGATCTGCCAGTAGCAGGTATTCGACGAAAAAAACCCCAGGCCGACGCCGTGCTCTCGCGCGTCTTCAACATGGGTGCGCATCTCTCGCGACCAGTACTCGTCGTGGCCGACGGATAACCATGCTCGATGGCCTTGCCAGAGTGTTGCCTGGCGATGGGTGTCGATGTTGGTGCTGTACGTCACATCATACCCGTTCCGCTCGAGCCAGCGCACCATGTTGTACTCCCAGCCGGCAGGAGCAACGGGTGAAGAGGGATGTATGGAGGTTGCGGTTAAGAAATCGCCTGAGCCCGCCCCGGTTGCAGCCTGTGGATGGGCGCTTCTGGCATAGGGTCGATTAAATGAAACCTTATATGCCCATCGCTGATCAATACTGCCGGAGGGGTATGTCGATTTTCCTCCCCAAGTGTTGTACGCCTGATAGGTTGTGACGCTTGATTGAAACAGGTAGTCCGAAGGACGAGCATCTTCCCGAACAACAAAGATGATATAGCTCTGTTTGCCGTGCTCGCTCCCGGTGAGCTTGGCAAGGTACACGCCGCTGAGCCAGTCGTTCGGATCGGTGGTTGCGTCGGTGGACAGGTCGTAGGAAGGAACCCAGTCACATTCAATCAAGCCGGTTTTGGGGTCGGGCGTCGGGACCTGCTGTCTGATTCCGGCTCGATGAATGCCTCCTTTGACTAGGCGGGCGCCCGCGCCGCCGTACCATCCCATTCGGTAGATGTCGATGGAGAAGGACGGGTCAAGCGTATTGACAAAAAATCGAATCGCCTCGCCTCGGTTGATGCTCGTCGCGGAGGCATAGCCTTCGATTTCGTGATCCGCCGGGTTGGTCAGGACCCACGTCCAATCGCCTTGGCGGGCATTTTCTGTCTCAATCGGGGAGGCGCTATGAGCTACGATGGAACAGATGAAGAAATGGATGGTGACCAAGGTCGTGACGGTGGCAGATCGGACGGAAGTGGTCGCCCGCATTATCATGAGGTTCACGACGTGCAGAATGATGCGCGTCACGGTTGTAACCGGGCGGGAGCTGGTGAGCGCCGAGTGTCTTGAAATCATCTGCGTACATCGCCTCGGCGCGTGCCAGATCGAGCACCGTTCGACGGATCGTGATGCGAGGGTGGGACACCTCATGAGTTAGGCATTCGGGTCGTTTGGGCGCACTTGCGGTTGGAGTGGGAGTCTTCAGAATAATGCGGGCTACATGCGCAAGCGGTCAAAATCTTTGACCTCCTTCTTGATATAGTCCCGTAGGCGGCTGATGATCCGTGCTTCCACCTGCCGAGTCCGTTCTTTGGTGATCCCGTATTTCTCGCCCATATCTTCCAGCGTGATCGGTGTCTCGGACAGAATGCGGTTGCGCAAAATATCTTCCTCGCGCTCATCAAGGGTTTTGACGAATTCCGCCAGCTTTTGTCGGAACAAGGTCTTGAGCTGGGTATCGGCCAGCTGTTCGTCGGCCGGAGTCTCTTGCGCCGGTAGAATGTCCATCAACGTGCCGTCCTGCTCTTCGCCGATCGGTTGATCCAGGGAGAGCTCCCAATTCCCCAAACGCTGATCCATTTCGACGACATCGCGCTCGCGCACGTTCAATCGGTCTGCGAGGAGTTTTGTGTCCGGGACAAATCCCTCGCGCTCAAGCTTGGCTCTTTCCTTCTTGAGATTGTAGAAAAGTTTTCTCTGGTCTTGAGTCGTCCCGATTTTGACCAACCGGTATGTGTTGAGGAGATATCGAAGAATATAGGCTCGTGCCCACCAGGCGGCATAGGCGTAGAAACGCACATTCTTCGTCGGATCGAACTTCTTAATCGCCTGGAGGAGGCCGATGTTGCCTTCTTGAATGAGGTCCATATGGTCGGCGCCTGTGTGCAGGTATTCCGCCGCGATGGAAACCGATACGCGGAGATTCGCCAGGATCACCTTCATGGCGGCGTCACGATTACCGTGGACCTCATATTCCTTGAACAGCAGCAGTTCCTCTTCCTTGGAAAGATAGGGATATCTGCGCACCTCCATGAGGTATTGCTGCAGGGCAGTGACCGGAACAAGCGAGGTCGACACGGAGGTCGGCCCGCTATCGTGGGAGGCCGCGGAGGTCGGCAGAACCGGCACGGTCGCGTCAAGGACAAGCTCCTCATCGGTCGGATTGATACCTTCCGGATCGACCGTTTCGTGAGCCGATTCCTGTCTAGATACGTCGGCAGAATTGGATTTGCGTTTAGCCATTGGGCGGTTGGCTCCACTCATGCGTAGGAATATAACAGATGCGGAGGCCTGTACAAGAGCACAGACTGCCGTCCGCTTGCGCCGAAGAAACAGTGACTCGTATAGTGATGACGATGAACCGCATGAACAAACACGAGTAGAGGCAAGCACCCGGACCGGCACATATGATATCCCTCGTGCAAGCAATACGGGGCGGCCATTGGCCGTCTCTCCTCGGAGCGTGGCTCCACTTCGAAGTCAGTTTCATGGTATGGCTCTTGATTGGCGCGCTGGGGGTGTCGATTTCTGAGGATTTCGGATTGACAGCCACTCAGAAGGGCTTCCTGGTGGGTGTCCCGCTGTTGGGCGGGGCTCTTCTACGTATTGTGGTGGGTGTGTGCAGCGACCAATATGGCGCCAAGAATACAGGCACGGTGCTTCTGGTGTGCGAACTCATCGCGGCGATGTGGGGATGGCAATGGGCGATCAGTTACGGGCAAATCCTGGCGGCCGGGTTACTGCTGGGGGTAGCCGGAGCTAGCTTTGCGGTCGCGCTGCCGATCGCAAGCCATGCGTATCCCCCGATGCATCAAGGATTGGCAATGGGGGTTGCAGCAGCCGGCAACAGCGGAGCAGTCCTAGCCATGTTGTTTGCCCCCAGGCTAGGAGAAATGGTCGGTTGGCATGGCGTATTTGGGCTCGTCCTCATTCCTCTGACCATGACGCTGCTCCTGTTCATCGCACTCGTACAACCAGATCGTGGTGTGTCGCGCCAGGAACACAAACAGTCTTGGTGGGATTCGACCGTGGCATCAGTCACTCAGACCTCAATGTGCTGGGTCAGCTTTCTCTATGCGGTGACATTCGGCGGCTTTGTCGGATTCTGCAGCTTCCTCCCGATATTTCTTCACGATCAGTACGGTGTCGATCTGATCACAGCGGGCACGATTACGGCTGTGTCCGGACTGGTCGGGAGTCTTGTCCGGCCTGTCGGAGGATATCTGGCCGACCGGTTCGGCGGGCTGGTCGTGCTCCGCGTGGTATTTATCGGAATCGCCTTATGTGTGGGAGTGGTGGGAATGTTGCCCGCCCGCGAGTATGCGACGGCTTTAATAGTGGCGGGGATCGGTGTGATGGGGTGCGGCAATGGAGCGGTCTTTCAGGTCGTGTCCACCAAATTCCCCAAGCAAATGGGCATGGCTTCCGGCTTGGTTGGTGCAGCCGGCGGGTTTGGCGGATTTCTTCTCCCGCTCTGTCTGGGGGCTTTCAAGGATCTTACCGGAACATTCCAAACGGGCCTGTGGCTGTTTTCAGGCGCAGCCGTTCTTGCGGGCATCACGGTCAGGGTCGTCGCCCTGCGGCAGGGGAAGCCTGCGCTCTGTCTTGATCGGGGCTCCGACGGTTTTTCTGGTTGACAGAAGATTCAAAAAACCGGTTATGTGATGCCGCAATGAGAGGAGTGTGGAGTGGTTCATCCGATGGCATCGGCTCGAGAGAACCATCCGGCGAAACTAGAACGCAGATTACTATGACACTGGGCGCTCACCGTCTCGCGCCCGTCCACAAACGTGACGCTCTTTATTCATCGCGTCGTGGACCTCAGAACTTCCGAGTAGCTATGCAGCGATTTAACTCCATCGAAGACGCGATCAAAGACATCAAGCGCGGGAAGTTCATCATTCTCGTGGACGATGAAGATCGTGAAAATGAAGGCGATCTGGTGATGGCTGCAGAAAAGGTCACACCGGCTGCAGTGAATTTTATGGCGACGCATGCGCGAGGGTTGATTTGCCTTGCGCTGACACCGGAACGAGTCGAACAGTTACAACTCCCGCCCCAAGCCGCAGAAAATACGGCTGCCTTCGGGACGGCCTTTACGGTGTCTGTCGATTCCCGGAAGGGAATCACAACAGGTATTTCCGCAGCGGATAGGGCGACAACGATTCATGTCGCCATCGATCCCAAAAGTTCACCCGCGGATCTCGCCAGGCCCGGACATATTTTTCCTTTGAAAGCACAGAAGGGCGGCGTCCTGCGCCGCGCTGGTCAGACGGAAGGCTCGGTGGATCTGGCTCGGTTGGCCGGGCTCTATCCGGCAGGAGTGATCTGCGAGATCATGAACCAAGATGGCACGATGGCGAGAGTACCGGAATTGTGCAAGTTTGCCAAAGCACGCAAGTTGAAGATTGTGAGCATCAAGGCGCTGATCGAATACCGCATGCAGCGCGAAACGTTCGTGAAGCGGGCGGCAAGCGCCAGAATGCCGACGGCGTTTGGTGATTTCGAAGCCGTTGCGTTCGAAAACGAGGTCGATGGAGCGACACATATCGCCCTCGTGAAGGGGCGAGCGGACACTGGCGGTCCCACTCTCGTGCGAGTCCACTCCGGATGTCTGACAGGGGATGCGCTCTGCTCGCTGCGATGTGAGTGTCGCGATCAGCTTCTACGGGCCATGGAAATCATTCAGAAGGAGGGCCGGGGCGTGCTGCTCTACCTCAATCAGGAGGGCAGGGGTATCGGTCTGCTGAACAAGATTAGAGCCTATGGGCTGCAGGACAAGGGTAGCGATACCGTCGAGGCGAATCTCAAGCTCGGATTCAAGGCCGACCTCAGGGACTATGGAGTCGGCGCTCAGATTCTCGTGAATCTTGGTCTGCATCAGATTCGGCTGATCACGAACAACCCGCGCAAGATCGTCGGAATCGAAGGATATGGGCTGCGAGTCATTGAACGCGTGCCGATCGAAATTACACCGCGAGCGGCGAATGAACGGTACTTGCGGACAAAGAAGACGAAGCTCGGACATATGTTGAAAAAGGTGTGAAAGGGAGCGGAGCATGGATTGGTCTCATGCTCCAGGAACGCGCGCACTCAGAAGGCGCTCCTTCGACGGCCGCAGGAAGACCAACCCATGCTCCACTCCGGTGTGGACGTTCGCGGGATGGGGGCGGGTGAGAAGAACGGTCCGGTCAAAGAACTGACTGGCCATCCCTCGTTGAAAGGGAAAGGGATGAAACTCCGGAAGGGTTCACACGATGCGGCCGGACTGAGGTTCGGGATCGTGGCGAGCAAGTTCAACAAATTCGTGACCAGCCGGTTGCTTGCCGAGGCGATAAGCGCGTTGATGAAAGCCGGGGCTCGAGATGACGATCTCGAGGTGGTGCGGGTCCCGGGCGCATTTGAGATTCCCCTTGTCGCGCGCCAATTGGCGAGATCGGGACGATTTGACGCCGTCATTTGTCTCGGAGCGGTTATTCGCGGGGATACGCCGCATTTCGAGTATATCTGTGCCGAGGCGGGACGTGGTATTTTGCAGGCCTCCATGGATACGAACGTGCCCGTTGTATTCGGCGTGCTGACGACGGAAACCGTGGCCCAAGCGATCGAGCGGGCCGATCCAACCAGGCATAACCGCGGGGCGAGCGCCGCGGTCACCGCAGTCGAAATGGCGAATGTCATGAAACAGCTCATCAAGGAAGACGTGTGCAACGAACCTGTTGCATCGAGAGATCGGTCGAGACGGCGATCAGTCAAGCGACAGAAATCCTAACATGGCTTCTCGGCACCAGGCTCGCGAACGGGCATTGCAGATCCTGTTTCAATACGACATTCACGGAAAACAAGGCCTGTGGCTGGATGAGTTCTGGAAGCAGTATCCTCTCGAGGAACCGACCAAGGCGTTTGCCCAACGGCTGGTAGACGGGGTGCTGACGCATCGAAAGGAACTCGATGTCTTGATCGGCTCTTGTGCCACCAATTGGAGAGTCGACCGTATGCCGATCGTCGATCGGAACATCCTCCGGGCCGGATGCTTTGAATTGCTGTACCTTCCTGACGTTCCGGCCAAAGTGACCATGAACGAAGCCATCGAGTTGGCCAAGAGTTTCGGTGACGATGAAGCTTCGAAGTTCGTGAACGGCGTGCTGAACAAGGTGTTGAGCGCAGACCCGAGGTTGGATCGTAAACGGGCTCATCCGGAACTCCCGGCGATAGGGAGCGTGTGAAGCGTGAGAAAGAAGCTCCTCACTAACTGCTAACGATTCTTCACGAGAGACGAGATACGCTTCACGAGATACGAAATACGAGCGACGAACCTGAGGGAAGATGATTGAACGCTACACTCGTCCCCGGATGAAAGCGATCTGGGAGCTCAAACACAAATATGAGATTTGGCTCGAGGTCGAGTTGCAGGCCTGTGCGGCGTTCGAGCGTGAGGGTCTTGTCCCGCGAGGGACCAGCAGCTCCATTCGAAAGAAGGCCAGGATCAATGTGGAACGCATTGCCAAGATCGAGCAGGTGACGAAGCATGATGTCATCGCGTTCCTTGAGTCGCTGGCCGGCTCTGTTGGGTCGGAGCACCGGTTTCTGCATATGGGTCTGACCTCGTCGGATATCGTCGATACGTCGCTGGCCGTGCAAATGAAGGAAGCTCTCGATCTGATCCTGCAAGCGTTGGAAGAATTCATCGACGTCCTCAAACACCGTGCGTTTGAACATCGCACGACCGTGATGGTCGGCCGCTCTCATGGCATTCACGGAGAACCTATCTCGTTCGGATTCAAGTTGGCGATCTGGTATGAGGAGATGTGTCGGCACCGTACGCGACTACGCGGGGTGCGTGGGGAGATTGCCGTTGGGAAGTTGTCCGGTGCGATGGGGACATTTGCGCATCAGGGACCAGAAGTCGAGGAATACGTCTGCGGCAAGCTCGGGCTCACACCCGACCCGGTGTCGAATCAGGTGGTGCAGCGCGATCGCCATGCGGCCTACCTCTCGGCGCTGGCCCTGGCGGCTGCCAGTATAGAAAAGATTGCCACGGAAATTCGCCATCTCCAGCGCACCGAGGTTTTGGAAGCCGAGGAATTTTTCTCCGTGGGGCAAAAGGGTTCGTCCGCCATGCCGCATAAGCGGAACCCTATTGTATCGGAGAACCTCTGTGGGTTGGCCCGCATCATCCGGGGGAATAGCCTGGCGGCTTTGGAGAATGTGGCGCTCTGGCACGAACGTGACATCAGCCATTCATCCGTCGAACGGATCGTCATACCTGATAGTACGATCCTTCTGGACTATATGCTGGCACGGGTGACCGACTTGATCGAAGGTCTTGTCGTCTACCCTGACCGGATGAAGCAGAACTTGGATCTCACCGGAGGCCTCGTCTACTCGCAACGCCTGCTGCTGGCGTTGATCGAGAAAGGCGCGCAGCGAAAGGAATCATACGAAGCAGTACAGCGCAATGCGATGGCAGCATGGAGAGGTGGCAGCGGTTTCTCCGAGCTGGTGGGAAAGGACCCGTTCATTGTCCGGCATTTGAAACCGGCCGAGATCAAAGCCTGTTTCGACCCATCCTATTATCTGCGGCATCTGGACAAGATCTACCGGCGGGTGTTTGGGCCCTCGCGAACAGGAAGTCCTCGCCGGAGAAGGAGTGGAACAGCATGAGTGCGCGGGACCTGCCTATTGGCCGGGACGCATAGTCATCGGCTCAGGGCCTTGCAACGGTGAAGGAGGACAAGCACAACGGGCAGGTCTGGCACCCATTCTCCATCAGGATGTGGCGTCGTGGGATGACTTGGCAGAAATCAGAGGACGATACCGCATGACGATCGGAACACAAATCTACGAAGGGAAGGCGAAGAAAATCTTCGCGACGGATAAGCCGGATCACCTGGTGCATTATTTCAAGGATGACGCCACCGCGTTCAACGCTCAAAAGCGTGGCACCATCGTGGGAAAGGGAATCGTCAACAACAAGGTGTCGGAGCGGTTGTTTCGTGCGCTGGAAGCCGGAGGAATCCCCACACACTTCATCCAGCGACTGAGCGACCGCGAAATGTTGACCAAAAAAGTGGCCATCGTACCGATCGAGGTGGTGGTGCGCAACGTGGTTGCCGGTAGCCTTGCGAAACGATTGGGACTGAAAGATGGCGAGGCCATTGAGCCCCCGATCGTGGAGTTCTATTATAAAAACGACGCATTGGGTGATCCGCTGATCACCGATGAACATGTCCGGCTATTGAAGTTGGCGACACCGGGCACGGTGCGTGAGGTCAAGGATCTGGCCATTAAGGTCAATGCGCTGCTCCTGCCATTTTTTCGTGAACGCCGGATGAAGCTCGTCGACTTCAAACTGGAATTCGGCATCCATCACAATGCGCTTATCCTGGCGGACGAGATTTCTCCCGATACCTGCCGCTTCTGGGATATGGGGACAGGCGAGTCGATGGACAAGGACCGATTCCGAAAAGACTTGGGGAAGGTTGAGGAGGCCTATCAGGAGGTGTTGAAGAGGGTGTGCGGATAGGAATTTGTCTCCTGGTGAAGACACTGCCGGCTCACCGACTCGCCGGCGTGCGCACACGTGACGCTCCTTACTCGTCGCGCACCTCGCAGAACGCGCACGCTCAGAAGGTGCTCGTCTGGGAAAAGAGCGCGTCTTGGCGCGCTCGGGCGGGTGGGTGAGAATGATGCGCGCAGTTGAGATCTAGCACGACATCCCCTAGGAATCCCGATTCCCCTCGAGGTGGAAGCAGGAAAGGGAAGAGAAGTGACCAGGTTTCTTGAGCTGTTCATGCACTACGGCCTGGTGGCGGCGATCCTGGTGTGGGCCGGGGCTGTTGGACTGATGGCCTATCATTTGACCGACTCGCCCTGGCGGTGGGCGTTTGCCGCCCTGTCTGTCGGTGGAGTGATGGCGGTGGCCATAATTTTGTGGATACGGAAATATGTGAATGCATTGAGGAAGGCGCCGCAGCAGGAGTCAAAATAGTGAAGGCGAAGATACATGTGACCTTGAAGCAGGGAATTCTCGATCCTCAGGGGAAGGCGATCGAGCACGCGCTGGATTCCTTGGGGTTCAAGAATGCCGGAAATGTCCGGGTCGGCAAATACTTGGAACTCGAGGTCGATGAAGCAGATACAACCAAGGCTGAGCAATTGGTAAAGGCGATGTGCGAAAAGCTTTTGGCCAATACGATTGTTGAAGAATACCGGTACGAGTTGGGGTAAGAGTTGATGGCTGATAGCCGATGGCTGATGGAAGAGGCGGTTGCGTATCCGCTCTCGTGCCATATGCCATCTGCCACATGTTATCAGCCCTTTGAACTATGAAGATCGGCGTCATCGTGTTCCCCGGCAGTAATTGCGACCATGATTGCCAGTACGTCTTCAAGGATGTCCTGGGACAGTCGGTCGAGATGATCTGGCATAAGGAGACGTCGTTGTCCGATGTGGATCTGATGATCCTGCCGGGGGGGTTTTCCTACGGCGACTATCTTCGCACCGGCGCCATCGCGCGATTTTCTCCGGTGATGGGCTTGGTGCAAAACTTTGCGAAAAAGGGAGGGCTCGTCATCGGGATCTGTAATGGATTCCAGATTCTGTTGGAAGCGGGGTTGTTGCCGGGAGCCATGCTTCGGAACATCTCGCTCAACTTCGTTTGTAAGGATGCGTATGTGAAGGTGGAGAATGCGGCCACCAGCTTTACGAATCGCTGCGAGTCCGGCCAGGTATTGAAGATCCCGATCGCGCACGCAGACGGCAATTACTACACCGACCCGGTCACGCTGGCCGGTTTGCAGGCAAACGCCCAAGTGCTGTTCCGCTATTGCACTCCGGAGGGCAAAGTTACGCCCGAAGCCTGTCCGAACGGCTCGCTCGACAATATCGCCGGCATTATGAACGCACAAGGCAATGTGCTCGGTATGATGCCGCATCCGGAACGGAGCGCGGAGGATGCGCTGGGGAATGACGACGGCCGGCTGATCTTCCTCTCGGCGTTGGATACGCTGAAGAAGGGGAAGATGCAGCCGAAGATGGTGGGGACGTGACGGGGACTGCTCTGCCCAGACTATGGCCCATGCTAAGTACGTGAGGGGTATGGCCATCGCTCCTGTGCCTCCGCGGTCACCCTCTCGGAGTTCGCCAGGTGGAACCTTCTGAAATTCCTTCGCTGCCGTCTGTGACCGCAGTTCCTCAATCAGTTCCAGCTTTCCTTTCTGCCCTCACACCAGCAAGCCTAAGGGCAGAGATGCGCAGACGATTCTCCGTGTGACTGCGCCACCAGGACGTGACCGTCACGAAGAGGGCCTTAGGTTGTGAGCAAGTGAGATGGAGAGATGTTCGTTGGGTTGATGATTCAGATGCTCAGGAAGCTAGGATTGGATGCCAAATGTCTCTAATTGATCTTTGGAAGAACTCTCGGAGTCAACTTGAAGGAAAGAATGTCCAGCAGCTTGTCGCTATTGCTGGGGCGGGCAAGCTTTTGGACGGCGGAGATGCTTCTGAGGAATTTCGAGAGTTTCTTTCTAGTATTCCCTCTGCTCTTCTTTCTCGCTATGCAGCTGAGTGCCTTACGGATAAGTTTGAAGGAAGTGGTTTCGCGCTCCAGGACGTTGTCAATCAAATCGGACGACGGCTTGGATTTCGAGTAGAGGATGGAAGGTATCGCGGCATTGCTGGTCAAAGTGGTCACGATGGACTTTGGAGATCATCATTTGCGGATGAGATTATTGTTGAGGTCAAGACAACTGATGCCTATAGGGTGGACCTCGACGCTATTGCTGAGTACAGAAAGAAGCTCATCCAAGAAGGCAAGGTAACCGAAGCCCAGTCTTCAATCCTCATCGTTGTCGGAAGGCAAGATACCGGTGATCTCGAGGCACAAATTCGTGGATCAAGGCACGCGTGGGATGTTCGTCTGGTCAGCGTTGATGCTTTGGCTCGGTTAATGTTACTTAAAGAAACAGTCGAAGATCCGCAGATGCTGAAGAAGATCACAGGTGTTCTGGTGCCACAAGAGTTTACAAGAGTTGACGCCATCATAGATTTGGTCTTTTCTGCTGCAGAAGAAATTCGACAAGACGTTGAGGAATCTGAAGTTCAAGAAGATGTGATCATAAAGAAGGACAAAAGGACGCCTCAATTTATCCCGGCTGATTTTCATGATGCTTGCATTCGCCGCATTGAAAAGCATCTCGGCCGTTCATTGCTCAAGCAAACACGTGCTACCTATAGTTCACCCGACGGATCGCTAATGGTCGTTTGTGCTGTTTCAAGAACCGACACGCGGGGTATGTATTGGTATGCTTTTCATCCTCATCAAAAGGAGAAATTGGAGTCTGCAAAAGAAGCCTATGTAGCTTATGGTTGTGGTTCAGAGAATACTGTCCTGTTTATTCAGTTTACAGATTTCGCTGCGTGGCTTGAAGGGATGTGGATTACTCAGCTGGAGGACAGATTCTACTGGCATGTGAGTATCCGGCAAGAAAACGCACGAATGCTTCTTAGAAGAAAGAAGGGATTTAGCGAAATCGATCTTACGAAGTACCTCATCAAATAGCTCTTCTGCAGATCATAAGGGATGTTCGGGCTAAACCAAAAATTTCAGAATCCATCCATCGCAATGATGAAAACAGTTATCACCAAAGACCACATCGCTCAGCACACCTCACAGACGATGAGTATAAGAAGATCTTTGAGGTTATGAATCTGACTTCTCGCGGAAGTACCTGACTGGATCTGTATCGAAGGGAGGCCGGCTATGGAAATTTTCCCCGGGATTTCAATGGACCCGCAAATTAGGTTCGGAAAGCCTTGCCTGACTGGCACAAGGATTGACGTAGCAACGATCGTGGGAGCACTTGCTTGTGGCGAAAGTTATGCTGCAGTTCAGGATGCTTATGCCGTCACCCAAGAGCAAATACTCTCTGCTCTCCGCTATGCTGCACATGTCGCCGAGCATGTGCCCCCAGCCGTTGAGCAGGCCTCTTGAAGATTCTCTTGGATGAAAACTTTCCGCTGCTGCTCTATCATCGACTTCGATCGGCGGGATATGATACCGAACACATCATTGAGCTTGGTCAACGCGGTATCAAAGATGCCGAGATTCGTGAACGTCTTGTCAGGGAAGATATCGTTTTCCTCACTCAGGACACCGAATTCGAGGATGTGACTTCCGACTACTGTGCCAAAGTCATCATTTCGCGTATCCGGCAAAATCTCTCAATCCAACGGAGAGTGGAGATCTGGTTCGGTGCCATCCAAGACTTTATGATTCATCTACGCAACGAAAAACTGTTTGATCTCCTAGAAACTGGACAAATTATTCCTTGGGAAGTTCGAAAGACATCATGAAGGCTCCATCCCAGTCCATTACCAACGATCTGCTCGCGCAACATGATCTCACCGACGACGAATACAAAAAGATCGTTGCGATTCTCGGACGGGAGCCGAATCTCACGGAACTCGGCATGTTCTCCGTGATGTGGTCGGAGCACTGTTCGTATAAAAGCTCGCGCATCCATCTCAAGAAGTTGCCCACGACGGGACCACGGGTGGTGCAGGGGCCCGGAGAAAACGCGGGCGCGGTCGATATCGGCGATGGGCTCTGCGCCGTCTTCAAGATGGAGTCACACAACCATCCGTCCTTCATTGAGCCCTATCAAGGAGCGGCAACGGGCGTCGGCGGTATTCTGCGGGACATTTTTACGATGGGCGCCAGGCCGATCGCCTTATTGAATGCGCTGCGATTCGGCGGCCTGGAATCGGCGAAAAATCGTCATTTGCTTAGAGGCGTCGTGGCCGGCATTGCCGGCTATGGGAATTGTATGGGTGTGCCGACGGTTGGCGGCGAGATTGTCTTCAACGATATCTATTCGCAAAACCCGCTCGTCAACGTGTTCTGCCTCGGCATCGCACGGAAGGATAGAATCTTTCTGGGCAAAGCGGCTGGAGTCGGGAATCCGGTGATCTATTTCGGTTCGAAGACCGGCCGGGATGGGATTCATGGCGCGACGATGGCATCGGACTCCTTCGATGATCAATCGGAGCAGAAGCGCCCGACGGTGCAAGTCGGTGATCCGTTTACTGAGAAGTTGCTGTTGGAAGCCTGCCTGGAGCTGATGTCGGGCGATCTGCTCGTCGGCATTCAGGACATGGGGGCGGCGGGGCTGACCAGTTCGTCCTGCGAGATGGCGTCGCGCGAGGGGACCGGTGTGGAACTTGAACTGGACCATGTGCCGCGGCGTGAACCGGGGATGACCCCGTATGAACTGATGCTGTCGGAGTCTCAGGAGCGCATGCTGATGGTGGCCAAGGCCGGACAGGAGGACGAGGTCATCAAGATCTGCCGCAAATGGGACCTCGATGTCGCCGTGATCGGTCGTGTGACCGATACGGGCAAGGTTGTTCTGAAGGATCAAGGCCAGATTGTGGCCGAGATTCCCGCCAAAGCGTTGGCTGACGAAGGGCCTCGTTACGACCGACCGAGTTCGCCTCCGGCGTATCAGGACATACTGCAGGCGCTGAACTATGACGCGCTGCCGGACCTCAAGGATGGGAACGCGGCCCTGCAGGCGTTGTTGGCATCCCCGACCATCGCCAGCAAGCGTTGGGTCTACGAGCAATACGATCACATGGTGCGAACGAACACGATGGTTCGACCAGGCTCCGATGCGGCGGTGTTGCGGATAAAAGGCACCAATAAGGCCTTGGCCGTGGCCGTCGATTGCAACAGCCGGTACTGTTTGCTCAACCCCTACGAAGGCGCGAAGATCGCCATTGTGGAATGTGCACGGAATCTTGTCTGTTCCGGCGCCGAGCCGGTCGGTGTGACGGATTGTCTCAATTTCGGCAATCCTGAACGACCGGAAGTCATGTGGCAGTTTGTTCTGGCGATCGAAGGAATGAAGGATGCGTGCGAGGCCCTGAATGTGCCGATTGTTAGCGGCAACGTGAGCTTTTATAATGAGACGAACGACCTGTCCATCTATCCCACACCGATGATCGGAATGGTCGGACTGATCGACCAGGCTGATCTGGCGGTCACGCAGTGGTTCAAGCAAGCAGGAGATGTCATTATTCTCCTGGGGACCACGAGAGAAGACCTGGGTGGCACGGAGTATCTGAAAATACTGCATCACCGCGAACAAGGGTCTCCGCCCTTCCTGAGTTTGGAGACCGAGCAGGCAATACAGGCCTGCACCGTGGCATTGATCCGTCGCGGGCTGGTCCAGTCGGCACACGATTGTTCGGATGGCGGTCTGGCCGTGGCGCTTGCTGAAAGTTGCATCTCTGCGCCGAGCGAGCGATTGGGTGCTGTGGTACAATTGCACCTCGGTCGTCTTCGTCGGGATGCCCTCTTCTTCGGGGAAAGCCAATCACGCGTGATCGTGTCGGCCAAGCCGGAGGAGGCTGAACATGTCCTCCAGACGGCGCAAGAGATGGGCGTAGCGGCCTCGAGGATCGGAATTGTCGGGGGTAATCGATGTGTCGTGACGCTCGACGATGTTTCCTCGGGACCGGGAACGAAGATCGATGTCGATCTTGTCTCGCTATTCGACGGATGGGCCCATGCTCTTGAGCGGGCGCTCACGCGTACCCAATAGGCGGGTTGCTGCATGATGAAAACACTCCCCATGGTCGCGCCTGATAAGTTTCATGATGAGTGCGCAGTCTTCGGCATTTACGGGCACAAGGAAGCATCCAATCTGACCTATCTGGGTCTGTACGCCCTCCAGCACCGCGGCCAGGAAGCGTCCGGCATCGTCTCCAGCGACGGAGAATACTTCCATGCCCACAAGGGCATGGGATTGGTGGCCGACATTTTTTCTCAACGGGAATTGAACCGTCTACCCGGTTCAATGGCCATCGGACACAATCGCTACTCCACCGCCGGCGGTAGCGATTTGAAGAATGTTCAGCCTCTGACGGTGAACTTTGCGCTCGGCAATCTGGCGTTGGCCCACAACGGCAATCTCATCAATTCGACCGTGCTACGGAACGAACTCGAAGCCTACGGGGCGATCTTCCAGTCGACCTCTGATACGGAAGTCGTGATCCATCTCATCGCGCATTCGCGTGCGGATACCTTGCTGGCTCGCGTGATGGATGCACTCAGTCAGGTGCGCGGCGCGTTTTCGGTCGTCCTCATGACCGACGACGGGCTCATTGCCGCACGCGATCCCTATGGGTTTCGGCCACTCTGCCTAGGGCGATTTCGCGACGCGTGGCTGGTTGCTTCTGAAACGTGCGCGTTTGACTTGCTGGACGCAGAATATGTACGAGAAATCGAGCCAGGCGAATTGATTGTGCTCAATGAAAAGGGTGTCACCAGTTACCGGCCCTTCACCCAGACCACGCCGGCCATGTGCATCTTTGAGTATGTCTATTTCTCCCGGCCCGATAGTCGGATCTTCGGAGGGAGCGCCGTCTATACCATCCGAAAGGCGCTCGGCCGGCAGTTGGCGCAAGAATCGTGGGTGCCGGCCGATATCGTGATTCCCGTACCGGATTCGGGTGTCCCGGCGGCCCTGGGCTATGCCGAGGGTTCGGGAGTCCCGTTCGAAACCGGACTTATTCGCAATCACTATGTCGGCCGAACATTTATCGAGCCCGAACAGTCCATCCGTCATTTCGGCGTGAAGGTCAAGTTGAACGCCGTCCCGGAAATTCTCAGAGGCAAACGCGTGGTTGTGGTGGACGATTCCATCGTCCGTGGGACCACGAGCCGTAAGATCGTCAAGATGTTGCGGCATGCCGGCGCCAAGGAAGTGCATCTGCGTATCAGTTCGCCGCCGATCGTTTCACCCTGCTTCTACGGGATCGATACGCCGACGAAACGAGAGTTGATCGGGTCTTCTCATACGTCGGAAGAGATCCGAAAGTATGTCACCGCCGACAGTCTGGCCTATTTGAGCCTCGACGGTATGCTCAAGGCCGCACCGGGCCAGCCCGATCATTACTGCACGGCCTGCTTTACTGAACGTTATCCCATCTCCTTCACCAGAGCCGAGGAACTTCAACTCGGCCTCTTCGAAGCCTCTCACTAGCAGTAGCGCGACACCGGTTTGCCTCCGTGCGATTCCATGTAGCTCTGGACTGTATTGACATGCCTGATAGACTCAGAGCCATGTCATCTGTCAGAAAGTATTATCGTATCGTACGCATAGGTCTTCTCATCCTCGCGATCCGTATCGCCTTGCAGGCGATCAGTTTGCGGCGCTTGCTGGACTGGTTGCACCAGGGAGAAGGTGTTTGCACGGGCGATGGTCCGGCCCTTGACGAAATCGCCTACTATGTAGACCGCTGGCTGGCTCTGTTTCCTTACAACAAGAAGGGCAATTGCTTCCCACGCGCGTTGAGTCTCTATCGGTATGCACGTCGGTATGGAGTACCGGTTGAATTCCATTGCGGTGTGAGGAAATCGGGGACAAACTTGGACGGCCATGCATGGCTGATGCTGTCGGCCGAGCCCTTCATGGAAACCACGCAACATTGGAAAACATTCGCCGTCACGTTTTCCTTTCCACACTCGGCTTCTTCGTCCAGCCCTACTGGGTGTGCGGGCACACGCTCCGCTATGTCTCGCTCTCGTTGAGATGGACCCACCTGATCCTTCTATTCATGCATTCGCACGTAGACATCAAGCGAGCGCATTCCGTTGACCTGACCGGCACTCCACGGACATTCCAGACCCTCACTGATCCATTCAAGACCTGACTAAAACGTCCCCAGAAGGGGGAGCGTTCCCCACAGGTTGGTAATAGCGAACCATCCGAGATTCCCCTATTGTCCGGACCTGTTGGACCGGTAGGTGTGTCACCGGTCGACCTGTGTAAGATGCATGCCGAACGCGGTTCCTAGGCCTTGCCGGTATTGGATAAGGAAGGATCACGACTATGAGTGGTCACCATAGGCTCGCCACCTTGGCTCCCAAGTGCAGACCTGATATTCACGGAACGGCCATGGATGGTGAAATGGTTTTGCTCAATCTCTGTTCGGGTCGCTATTACACCCTGAATGCGGTCGGCGCCACGGTCTGGGAATGTAGCAGAGAAGGAAAGACATTAGGAGACATCCATCACACCATCTGTGCCCGATTTGAAGTCTCGCCTGATCGAGCCGAGGAGGATCTGCTCGCACTCATCGATCAGTTGGTAGGAGAAGGATTGCTTTCAGTGGAAAGGGGGTGAGAAGGAATGGAACTTCAGAAGAAGGCAGAGTATGTGAAGCCGGAATTGGTCAAGCGTGAGTTACTTCGGGATATCACCGCTATCGTGAATTCCCGGTACGTCAATGGCAATGTTCCCGGCTAGTGCCAGGGCTCCCGTGAGAGCCAGGGAATGGAGCTGGCCGGTTTGCGGACCGGCCAGTTCGCCCCCGGCCACGAACCCCTATTGACGAGGAGAAGAAGGCACAATGTCGACAACGCTGACGATGAATGAGCTGTCGCTTTCCATTCATGGAATCGACCTCCGGTTTACAACGAACTCGCCAGCACTCGCGGATTCTGTCTCGGAACTGCTCGGACCTTTCGAGCAAGAGATACAGGATCTCTCCGGCGCGATCAAAGTTCACTTCGCCGCCGTGAAGAAGCGAGAAGACATTCCGGTGGTCGTCACCGGAAGCGCCAGGCACCTGTACTCGGGATCCGGTACGGTCATTGGCGATGATCGGCGGAACACATGGGCATGCGACATCTACTTGGATCAAGGCCGGTTCATTGCAGATTTTCGCGCAGAAGGGATCGTGGTCATCGAGGGCATGTCAGCAAAGGCACAGGGGTACCTTGTACGGCCGGAATCGATGCCATC
>JBEVJJ010000224.1:0-4992 GCA_040510255.1 Nitrospiraceae bacterium
CGGACATCATCCCGAACCGCCCCATCATCGTGAGTGCGCCGGCTAGTGTCGCGGCCACGGTCATGATCAACGTGTCCCGGTTGCGCACGTGGCCCAATTCGTGTGCGAGGACCCCTTCGATCTCATCCCGCCCCAGCAATCGCATCAATCCGGCTGTCACCGCCACAGCCGCGTGTCGAGGATTCCGCCCCGTCGCAAAGGCGTTGGGGGTTTCCTCCGGAATGACATAGACGCGGGGCATCGGGATGTGACCACGCTGGGCAAGGCTCCGTACTATGGCGTACAGTTCTGGAGCCTGTTCTTCCGTGACCGGCTGTGCGCGGTGCATCCTCAGGGCGATGGTGTCCGACCACCAGTACGCCACGACATTCATGAGGCCCGCGAGGATCAAGGCGATGAGGAGGCCCTGTCCGCCGCCCAGCGATGCCCCGGCCCATAACAATAGTGCCGTGAGCGCGGCCAACAACATGACGGTTTTCAATCGGTTCATGATTCAGTCACGCAGACGCCACCGCAACGACGGCGAAAAAGAGGCTGCCGGACCATGGCCGGTCATGCTTATCCTATTGTTTCGTTGCGGCTCCGCAACTATACCGCCCTATACGCTCAGGCCAGGGCGTTCAGCTTGGTCCGGAGGTCATCCACGAGTGGCTTGATCTTTTCGCCGACTCCCGGCGTTGCCATCACCTTGTCGATCAACAGCACCAACTTTGAACTCAGCCCCTTGACTACGGTCAACACCTTATCCTTGGATTCAGCGGGCAACTTATCAATCAAGCCCCGGATGGAATCGAGCTTGACCATGAGATCTTTCAGTTTCGGCATGGCAGCTTGGGCCGACGCCGCATCCTTCATATCCGTAAAGACATCGGTCGCCGATCGGAAGAAGTCGGTCACCTGCGTCGTCAGACCGGTGACCTGGTCGGTCATGCTGGGGATGGGAATGGTTTGGCGCGGGGTGCTCCCACTCCCCCACCAGAGCAGAAACCCGAGTAAGCCCAGGACCGCGAGGGTAGGAATCAGCCAGCGGCGGCTGGAAGAGCCTGCAGCGACGGCCGGTCGTGTGACTTTTTCGCTCAGTGCGCCGATTCCAGGGACGCTGGACAATAGATTACTCAGTCCAGCGGGCATGGCATTCGTAATATTCTGTTGCTGTCCCTCGAACAGTTTGGCCAGACCACCAGGGCTCATATCTTTCGCCACGCGCTTCACCACCCCGAGTGCAAGCGGTGTGCACGCGCCCAGCAGTGATGATATGGTCTTGTCGCTTACGCCTGTAAAGCGGCTGAGCGGGCCGGCGAGGCCGGCGATCGCCGCTTTTCCGAATAATGAACCGAGAAGCGAGGTCCCCATGTCTAGGACAGATTGTTTGCCGGTCAAGGACTGAGCGAAATTACCGAGCACACTCTGGTCAAGCCCACTCAGCGCCGAGGAGACTTTGGATGCGCCATCCTGGGTCGACACTAACCGCCTTCATAGTGCTGGCCGGCATCTGGCAACGGCTCTTACGCGTGAGCCTTCAACCTTGATCGCGATTACTCATCGTACCGGTACCCTGTTCAAGAAAGACTGATGATCTGTGAAATTTGTACGGGCCCAGATCACGGACTTGGGCACGATCAATTTTCCGCAATGCGCGGGTCCCGTACTGAGTTCAAGACATGGTCAAACTTATGATTTCGCAACTGAGCAAGCACCCATTCGTCAACACCTTTCCACGCAGACGATTCTCTATACTGCATCCATGCGACGAATGAAATCTTCTCGTCTGATCATGATCGGCTGGGTGGCGCTCGCGCTGAGTCTGAGCACCGCGGCCGACTTCGTGATCGATCTCGTGTTCGAGGAGCCTAATATCATCGCCGAAGCCGCGGAGGATATCGCGGAAAAACTCCTTGACGTAGCCGAGCATCTGTTAGTCCCCTCCGCGCGCCCAACGACCTCGTCTCAGGATGCCGTGACCATCCTGCCGGTCACCGACTTCCTCACACACGGCGTCTGGCTTCATCGAGTAGCCTCCGATCGCTTTCCAACGATTCCTTCGAGTCATTCACCGCCGCAGCAAGCATCCGGTTCCTTCTCCATCCCTCTTCGCATTTGATTCGCATCCAGCGTCTCCACGCTCTTGGTGCGTCCTGCTGATGGACGCACAATTTATTGTCTTGGAGGAGGCTTCTGATGCGTCTTACTTGCTATCTGTCGGTGTCATTGCGTCGAATCCTGGCGGCGTTCCTGACATGTTGTGTGACCTTGGTTTCGGCCCAACAGGTATCCATTGCGATGGCGGCGGACGGTGTCGCGGAGGGTGAGACCGTCTTCGTCGAAGAGGTTGACATCTCCGGATTGGTCCATACAAAGCCGCAGACGCTCGTCCGGCTGCTGCCCAGGTCTCTCCCGGCTGGTTTTACCAAAACGGAAATCGAAGAATTCGAACGCCGTGTTCGAAATCTTAGTCTGTTCGACGTGGTGCGGGTGAGGAGGGAGGGCGCGCATTTGACCGTGCTTGCGCAGGAGAAAATCACGCTCGCTCCCATCTTGGGGTTCACCAGCGGCAGTAGCCTGCAGGACCTGAATGCGACCATCGGCCTCGTGGAATACAACATCGGCGGGACGGGCACGCAACTCGGCGGGCAATTCAGTTACAGCCAGCGCGGCCCGAACGTGGAGGTATGGCTTGGGCAGCATGCCCTCGAACCGGGTAGGTGGGCGAAGGAACTGAAGGGAGCATATAATTCCAACGGCATCCGGTTCTCCGATTCATCGACCTCCTGGACCCGCAACCGCATCGGAGGAGAGTTCGAACTCAAGGGGCCCTACAGTCACGGGTCCCCGCTTCGCTACGAGGTGGTGCTCAGAACCTACCGGGAATCGGTTCATGACGAGACCGCCTCGACGCGCCCGCCCGATGGATATTATGTCGGCTTGATTCCCGAAGTGACGTGGGACCGGTACCATTGGCACGATCTCGTCCCCAAGGGTTATCGGATTCTGCTGGAGGTCAAACCGGGGTTCTTCTTCGGTGCCAATCAACAACGGCATGAGATCGAGCTGCAGTATCTTCAAGCCGTGCCGCTCGGCGCGACGACCGTGCTGATGTTCAACAACGTCTTCGAAGCCGTCAACAACAGTGGCAATCCCAATCACAGCGTGCTGATCGGCAGTATCAAAGGGGTGCGGGGACTCTCCGACAACCTCTATCGAAACCGCGCGCAAGGGTATGCCAACGTCGAATTGCGGCATGCGGTTCCCGTCGCCGCCCGTTGGGCGCTCCAAGGCGTCTTGTTCATGGATGTGGGAGGGTTTCAGTCGTTCGCGCCGGACGGGACGCTACGAGACTGGCAGACGGCCGTCAACGTCGGAGCAGGCATGCGCGTCGTGCCGACCTTCTTGTCCAATACGCTGCTGAGGGTCGACGTCGCCCGGCTCTTTTCGCCAGCCGAGAACTGGCTCGTTCAGATCGGGATCACACAGTATTTCTGATGGCCGGTCCAGACCTTTTAGCGTCTACGTGAAGAGGGGGGCGTGATTCGCATTCAAGGGAGGCGGGATGGCACCCCACGACATCACTCAACCGCAAATCTTTGAGTTTCCTGATAGTGGCATTGGTGCGAAAATCAGAATGTGTAGAGAAACGTACACGAATCATGTAGTGAAATAGAAGCTCTCCCCGGTTCAGTGTCATCCAGCCATGTTCCTCTCAGTGAGATACAGATGCTGCACCTTGTTGGCCACACTTTCGATCAGCTCGACATCTTCCTGATATACGTTGACCAAATCATTGTCCTCCTCCGTGCGCTGGCTGAGTCGTTGTAGGATCACGTCCAAGACTCTAAGCTCTCCGGTCGTCAATACGAGATTCATTGTTGTGGTCCCTTCCGTTTACCGATCTTCCTTGCTGACCCTTCGAAGTACCCTGGAGCCATCCCTGACCTCATCAGCAGTAGCCTTGTAGTAGGCGCGGGGAGGAGGATCGAAGCCAAGTGATCGAAGCCCTTCAGAGAGCTTCTCATAGGTCGCAAAGGGTTGATCTTTTGACGTGATCATGAACGCTCCACCAGCGAGAGCTTCTACCAGTAACCTTTCCATTGTTTGTTCTCCTCTGTTTTAAACCCATCCTTCTGGGCGATAGAACCAGTGTAGCTGGGGAGCAGATACTCATTCAACTACGTACACCAAGGCATTCCGGGGTCGGACTGGTCAGGTAGTGCTGAACGAGTGCATCAATCGGCTCTTGAGTCATGTGCTGGTCTTGTGCTCGAAGGGTGATGAACAACTTCGCCAAGTGGCCTTCCCACCTGGCACAGAGCAGCCTAGCATGGCGGTATGATGAGCACCGAAGACTTTTGAGAATCTCGCGCTTGCCTACGATCCTTCTGAGATCAGAGGGAACAACAACTCGTGAGAAGTACCTACCGGAGCGAACAGGTTGTGTAGTCATGAGCGGCCTTTTGGTGTAGAGATTTGGGCAGCAAAGGCCACCAGAAACGAGGAAACCCAGGACTGGAGAGGTGATTGTGAGTTATTGGTGCCGAAGGCGGGATTGTACAACCATAGTATTGCGAGGTGATACCAGGTGCTGCCTTTCTTGATTTACCAATGAGTTAAGTCTCACACTATATTGCCTTGTATTGCGACGTGCTAACGCGTTCGTTAGCAAACCCGTTAGCAGGATGTCGATATCATTAGCCTTTCCAACGTCTTCGATTTTCCATTGCATCCGGCACACGGGTTTAGATCCCCAACGGGATTCGATGGCTTTTGCAGCCCTGCCTTTGCCGGTCCGGCCGCCCCTACCCTCATATCCAATGTTTCATGCCTTTAGCCAACCGTCACTGTTAGGTAGTGCTCTTTGAAAATAACTCGTTCGTTGCCGTACAGTTACCAAACCGGAGGCAACGATCGCGCTGAGAGCTCGGACGTGGAAATCTTTAATGCCTGTGCCTCCCCTTGCTGACGAGAGACCTTACGTAAATTATTAGCGAGACGTGAATA
>JBEVJJ010000225.1:0-3231 GCA_040510255.1 Nitrospiraceae bacterium
GTACGGCGTCAAGAGTCGATTAGAGGGAACAGAGGCCTGGCGGGGGACTACACCTGAGGGGATCTTCGTGGTCTTCTCCCATCAGCATGGACACTTCCCGGGCTTCCATATCCTGCATTTCCGTGAGGATACCGAGCAGCACTTGCCGACGCTGCTGGATGGCGGTTTTGGGGAGGTCCTTGGCCAGGGGCTCCTGGGCCGATTCCGGCAGATTAACCAGCGCTTCGGCTTCAGAGACCGTGGCGTACTTGTACGTTTCGACATATTTATGATTCGTGCCATACAGCCGTCCGAGCAACGCTTCGGTTTCGGCATCGAATCCTTCGAGAGTGGGCAGGACCGGCGTGCGATGATCCAGCTGCTCGAGCTTGCCGATCTGCTGCTTCAATTCATCACTGCGCATCTTTGGAGAAAACGAGGCATTGGTGTTCGGCATGAAGCGCTCCTTCCGATCGATATTCCGCTTATATAACACTCCAGTGATACCTGAACTGGGGAGGACCCTGACCCAATCAGCTGCGCTCAACGTGGGCGTCGAAGTTTCACGAATTGGCGCTGCAGGTTGTCGAGTTCTTCTTCTGACATCTCTTCGAGATCGATGAGTGTGTTCCGCGCGCCTTTGACGCTGCGGATCAATTCGTCGAGTTTAAGATGAATGGCCTTGGCGTCGCGGTTCTGGGTGTTCTGGATCAGAAACACCATGAGAAAGGTCACAATTGTCGTCCCCGTGTTGATGACCAGCTGCCACGTGTCGGAGTACCTGAACAACGGACCTGTCGCCGACCAGACCACGACAACCAAGAGCGCCGCGAGAAATACCCACGGCGAGCCGACGTCAGCAGCCAGCTGCTTCGCAAAGTTGTGAAAGGCATCGGTCAACGTCGTTTGCGGTTTCCGCATAAATCCTCCTGTCTGTGCGATGAATATCCCAGGCCGTTGAGAGGAGGTATGAGGATGTTGACAGGAGCAGTGGCCACCCTTGAAATGAGGTCAGGATGGCCACTGAAGAACCAGGGCCAAGCCGGATGGCTAGGCGGCTTTCTTTCTCGGGACCTTGGCGCCCTTGCGCCGGGCCTCCGACAAGCCGATCGCGATCGCCTGCTTGCGATTATTGACACGCTTGCCGCTCTAGCCGCTGCTCAGCGTGCCCTTCTTCCGCTTATGCATCGCCCGTTTGACGGATTTCTGGGCACCCTTGCCGTAGCGTGCCATACACACACCCCCCTTCAGGACAGACAGCTGTCTGGGAGACAACCAGACGCCGGCGGGGTCGCCGGCGTCGTCTATGGTCGCTGAGCACTAGTCCGCGCGCTGGAGCGTGGTGGTGTGGCCCTTGTCCGTGATGTAGGCCTTGACCATGTCTCCGGGAACCACCTTGTCCATCTTGGTGCTCTTGTCGACATGGATCTTCACTTCTTTGCCGTCGTTGTCCTTGATCCAATAGTATTCACCTTCCGTTTTCATCAAGGTGCCTTTGACGGTGTCTTTCGTGATGCGCTCTTTCATGGTTGGCGATGCTTCCTTCTCCGACATCGGATTGGCAGCCTGCGCAGCGGCGAATCCGAAGCACAGAAGTCCGGCAGCGAGAAACGACATCATGACTGATTTCATGGAATCCTCCTTGTTATGAGTGTCATAGGGGCGCTCTAGGCGCACAATGGCTCCTTCTATTCACTCTCGTATGGGAGGCGAAGACTGGATACTAGGAAAGGGCCTAGAAGAAGGGAAGGGCTAGCCTATGAGGTCTGCTTCAAACTGATTGAGTGGACGGATGAAAATCGCAGTGACTTCGTTGTACACCGCAATGCGTCCCCCCTGGCGGCGGCGGGTAAACGTGCCCTCGACGATCACTTGATCGCCTTCTTGGACGGCCGTGCGGCTAATCACTTTCAGCGTCCCCGCATTGTCCTTCAGGAAGAATTGATAGGCCGGTTGTCCCTGCTTGTCGGTCACGGGCTGGACCCCGTTCACCTGGCCCATGACCACGACCTCTTTGCGATCATAATGCTGGGGATGGGCAATCACGTCGGCCACCTCGAGCAGTTCTGCGCCAACGGGTGCCGACAGGAGAAACAGAGAGACGAGTCCGAAAGCCATCAAAAACGAGGGGTGAAGCAAGGGTCGTCTGGCGGTATTAACCAGGGTTTTGCCTGTCATCTGCGGCGCTATTATAACGATTTCGAAATGTTTGACAAGCTGGGCGTTCTCCCTAGAGGTCTGGCCCGAGTTATTGAGCGCCCCATTGCTTCTTATGCCTTGATCCGTGTTCAGCATGCGTATAGAATGGCGCGATTTTTCAGAGAGTTGCCTCAGTTGATTCTGCACTACCTTCGGTTCCCCCTTTGATCCATGAATTCTGTCGATGCGGTGAACTCAAAGGGAACGGTTGTGACAACAGACGGTAGCTTAACCTGTGAGGAGGGCATCCCGTGAGCGATTCAGCGATTATTACCTTTGCGTTGATTGCGGCCGTGGCCGGCATCGCCTACGGTCTGTACCTTGCGATGTGGGTGTTCAAATTGAACGCCGGCAACGCGAAGATGCAGGAGATTTCCAAGGCTATTCAAGAAGGGGCGGGCGCATACATGAACCGGCAGTACAGGACGGTCGGGGTCGTGGCGGCAGTGTTGTTCGTGCTACTGGCCGGTGCCGGAGCCTTTTCCGATAAGTTCGGCATTCTGACCGCCGTGGGTTTTCTCGTGGGTGCCAGCGCGTCGGCGCTCGCCGGATACGTCGGCATGATCATCGCGGTACGCGCCAACGTCCGCACGGCACAGGCGGCGCACGAGGGCATGAATGCCGCCTTGACTGTGGCGTTTCGCGGCGGCGCGGTCACCGGATTGCTGCTGATCGGACTGGGGCTCCTCGCGATTACCGGGTTCTATACTATCGCCCAATCTATTTCGGGCCAGGAGAAAGCGATTCACGCGTTGCTGAGCCTCGGCTTCGGTGGGAGCCTCATCTCGGTCTTTGCCCGCGTCGGCGGAGGAATCTATACGAAGGCAGCGGACGTGGGGGCCGACCTCGTCGGCAAGGTAGAGGCCGGGATCCCGGAAGACGACCCGCGCAACCCGGCGGTGATCGCGGACAACGTCGGCGATAACGTCGGCGATTGCGCCGGCATGGCGGCGGATCTTTTCGAGACCTATGCGGTCACCACCGTTGCCGCGATGGTGTTGGCTTTCACGATGTTCAAAGGCGCGAGCGCCCCGATTCTCTATCCGCTTGCGC
>JBEVJJ010000226.1:0-7539 GCA_040510255.1 Nitrospiraceae bacterium
AGTGACAAAAATCGTAGCGCGCATCAGTCGTTACCCCAGGTGAGGCTGCCGCAATGGCAACCACATATTCACACTCGTCCCTTTGCCCAGTTCGGAGGTGACGGAAATATCCCCCGCATGGGATTCAATGATATTGCGACAAATGGCTAACCCCAGCCCCGTCCCGCGCCGTTTTCCAAGGGTAAAGAACGGTTCGAAGACGTGTAACAAAGCATCGGTGGAAATCCCACAGCCCTGATCCTTCACGGTGACGCCAATCCCGGCTTCGTTGCCTCTTGCGAGTTCGGACGCAAGGATGCCGATGGTCCCCTTGTCTTGAGAGGCTTCAATGGCATTCTGAACGACGTTCAGGAGGACCTGCTTGACTTGATCGCGATCCGCCTGAATCGGAGGAAGGTCCGAAGGCAGGCGGCATGTGACCACGAGATGCTTCTCCTCGAATACCGTCTCCAGCAATTTGAGCCCCTCGTGAACCACATCCGACAGACTGAACCAGGCCGGGGCCAGAGAACGCGGCCTGGCATAGTCGACGATCTGATTGACGATGCGATCGAGGCGATGAATCTCCCTGAAAATGATTTCGAGATCCGCCCGGCGCGGATCATCGGGCGCCGCATCGTCCAACAGGAGGGCGGTCGTGGATCCGATTCCCACGAGCGGATTGCGGATTTCGTGCGCGATCCCGGCGGCAAATTGTCCCAAAGTGGCCAGTCGTTCAGCCCTCCGCAGCTGCGCTTGCATCTGATCCAGCGCCGAAATGTCGATATTGAATCCCTGATACATGACCGTGCGCCCCCGCTCATCCTGAATAGGAATGCGCCGGCTCAACACCTTCCGCATCATGCCGTCCTTGTGGGCGAAACGGAAGATCGTTTCATAGGGGCGATTTTCTCGAACGGCCTCGGCAAATTCGGTCAGGACCCGTTCGCGATCATCCGGATGGATCCATTGCCTGAACGCATCGGGTGCTTCCGTCGCATCATCGGGGTTCAACCCGGCGAGGGAGCGGTTATACCGATTGCTGAAGGTGACGACCATTCCTTGCGTCGTAAAAATGCCGAACGGTGCATGGTCCACCAAACTCCGGTATTTGGATTCTGACGCCGTCAGGTCCTGGTTGACTGCCCTCAGTTCGGCCTCGGACTGCTCCATTTGTTCGAGATGCTGGCCGAGCTGCACACTCATCATGTGCATGACCCGAATGAGATTCCCGATTTCATCCCGTCGCTCTGTCGCCGGCACGTCGGCCAACGGCTTCGTTGAGGCGGAACCGACTGTTTTGGCCAGAGCGACGAGCGGGCTCGTAATCGATCGGCCGATCAAATGGAGGGACACGATCATCAGAACCAGCGCGAGCGCCCCTCCACCCAAGAACACGGAGAGCATGGCGTCCCGATCCTGGGCGATCTTCGCCAACCTCTCGTGCAAGGCTTCTTGCTCCAGATGATCGAATCGACTCATTTCGTCCCGAATAATCACCATGATGGCCCGGCCAAGACCCGCTTCGACATACCGCGTGGCCATGTCGACGTGTCCTGATTTCACTTGCTCAATTAATTCTTCCTTCTCTTTAGAGAGCTGTTTCACCAACTCTTGGACATTCGCAAGGATTTTCTGCTGAGCTTCGGATTCGGACACGTTCTCAAGCAATGATTTACCAACCACCTGAATGGATTCCTGTGCAGCCCGGTAGGGATGGAGATATCTGGTCTGCTGAGTCATGACGAACCCGCGAAAACCGGTTTCCATATCGACGACCAAGCGGACATATTCGGCAGCCCGTTTCTGTGTCAGGTAGATGGTATTGAGATGTTCTTCGTCTTCGGAAAATACTTGTACGCTGCGATAGGTCACCACACTCAGGATAATGATTGTCAGGACCGGGATGAGCGAGGCGAGTAATAGTTTCCGAGCTATGGGGAGGTTGTTCAAGAAAGGCGCAATGAATCTCACCACATCCTCCGTTTCCCCAACATCGTAAGCTCCCGAGTAAACATAATCAAATGAGACAACATCGGGTTTTCATGCTCGGAATCAGGATTCCCATCGACCCGTTCATATCGGGAATGAACGCGACACTATGCGCTCGATCACGTCCCATGCCCCGGCATCATGGCGATGAAACGATGTTATTGCTCGCGTCGTGTAAGACTCAACACAGCAAGCCTTGTTCCCAGACCTGTAGCAGTGATGCGCGCTGATTACGCCAATTCCCTGGTTTCCGAAAGATCGAACGGATGAGGAACGAGCGGAATCGCCCACTTCGCACTGTGCGAATTCTCACACTTTGAAACGACAGAGAGCCCAGGAAGAGAAACGAGAGGAGTGGGTTGCAAGGAGAACAATGAAATTGTGACCAAGGCAGATCATGGTGATCACTGGAGGGGAGAGAGGAGGCGGCTCGGTTTGAGCCGCCTCCTGTATTTCTCGATCGGATCGTTGAGGAAACTATGGATTGGTGGGAGTGATTCCCGTCGGAGGCGTTTCCAGCGTCCAGGGGGTATGCGGCATCAACGGCGCCGGCTTGGCGTCCGGCGATGCGACGAGCACGGCAATCGCGCCGCGAAGCGCACCGGTCAGAGAATGGGTCACCATGGGGTAGGCGCCCGCCGACTCGGCAATCACATCGAACGTCGCCGCGCTGCCGGGCCCTACGACGTATGTTTGGACACCGGTGAGCTTATTCGCCGGGTTGCCGCTCTCATAGACATGCTCCCAGATTTCGCCGATCGGATGGAATGCCGAAAACTCGTTCGGCCCTGCATTGACAAAATAAATCCTCACCCTCTCTCCCGGTTTGGTTTCCAAGGCATGGCCCCCGGTCACGAACGGGTGGTACTTGAACACGCCGCCGTTGAACACGATGTGATCGAATTTCCGGTCGAACATGGCCTGGACATCGGTCGGGTTCTTGTACAATTCAGATTGCACGAGGACGTACTCGCGATCCGCTTTCGGCCAGGCCTTGGGATCTTTCGGATCGACAATGACGGCGCCGAACATCCCGCGCGCCACATGTTGAATCATGGGTGGAGCCCCGCAATGATAGAAAAATATTCCGGGCTTCTTGGCGACAAAGGTAAAACTGATGCTTTCACCGGTGTTGACCGCCCGGTAATTTTTCAAAAAGTCGATTTCCGCCGCATGAAAGTCCATCGCATGAGGGTTCTTGTTCTCTGCGGGATTCGTCAATGTAAAATTAATGGTATCTCCTTCGGTCACGCGGATGACGGGCCCGGGCATCTGGCCGTTGAAGGTCCAGGCTGCATACTTGTCTCCGCTCCCGTCGATCACCACCTCGCTCTCGACTGCCGTCATCTTCACCTCATGGGTCTTCGCGTCGGCCGGACTTGTCACCCCGGCCATGATGAATACGATGCCAAGCGCCGGCGCCAGTAAAGTCCATTGGCGTCGACGACTATTCTTCCGAGTCTGCATTGAAACCTCCTTCGTATGATTATGCGCACCGGCCGGGGCGGGTCAACGCGGACTCGCAACCGTTACTCCTGACGGCAGGAGTCCAAGGAGGATACGGCATGCCGCACCTAGAATAATATGACAAATGTCATGTTTCCGGAATAAATGATCAGGACGGCTTCGCGACCGCCATGTGCTTGAGATGCGCCAAATCCCGCACAACGAGCCGAGCGGCATTTCCGGAGACGAGGCGCAACTTTTTGAAACGAGCCATGATACGGATGACTGTTTCGGTGGTGACACCGACCATATTCGCCATATCCTGCCGGGTGAGCCGGACGCCGAGCCGAAAACCTTGGCTCTCTTTGACACCGGTCCGTTCGGCAAGGTTCACCAACAGCGACGCCAGTCGTTGGTCGGCACGATCCAAGGCGAGAATCTTCGCTTGCTCCTGCACCTCGTTCAGGCGTGCACCCAAATATTTGATCACTTCGATGGCAGCATCCGGATTCTTGCGCAGCAGGTCGAAGTAGGCCTTTTTGCTAAGACGTAGGACGCTGACGTCTCCCATCGGTTGCGCGGTTCCGGGGTGAGGCGATCCGTCAAAGACCGCCGCTTCGCAGCAAAACAAGTCTCCCGGCATCAACACTTTCAACGTGCATTCCTTTCCCTCCGGCGAGGACTTGACGCATTTCACTGTCCCTTGTTTGACGATATGGAAATACTCGGCAGGATCGCCCTGGCGGAAGATATAGTCCCCTTTGCCGTAATGGGCTTCGGTCAGCTCTTCCAAAAACTCCCGTCGGTCCGGCTCCCGTAGAATATTGAGCAGCGGAATATTGCGAAAGGAGTCAGTTGATGTGGTCGGCTCATCAGGCGGCGATAATTTGCTTGGCGGCATCGACGATGCTCCTCGCTCCGATTCCGTAGTGATCAATAAGTTCATCCGGCTTCCCGCTGTGGGGAATTTCCCGTACCGCCAGCTTGTGAAGACGCACAGCTTCTTTCGCCAGGGCGCTGAGGACGACATCGCCCAGCCCGCCATGGGCATAGTGATCCTCGACTGTCAGGATGCGGCCGCCTGTCGCTCGGGCAGACTCGACCAATGTGGCCTGATCGACCGGCACGACGCTGTAGAGATCAATGACCCGGGTGGGGATACCCGCGGCCCTCAATTGATCATAGGCCTTGAGCGCTTCAAACACGGTGATGCCGGCGGCGACGATTGTGAGCCGGTCGGCCGGGCTTTGCCGCAAGATCCGCGACCCACCGATCGTAAAATGGTCGTCGTTCGCATAGAGAACCGGAGACTTGGGACGCCCTGCCCGAAGATAGACCATGCCACGATGAGACGCCGCTGCCTCAACGAGGCGGTACGTCGAGACGGCATCGGAAGGATAGAGGACCACCACGCCTGGCTCCGCCGCCATCATGGCGATGTCTTCCAGCCCCATTTGCGACGGACCGTCCTCGCCGATACTGACTCCAACATGGGTCCCCACCAGCTTGATATTCGCCTGGCTGATCGCTGCCATGCGGATAAAGTCAAAGGCACGGGTCAGAAAACAGGCGAAGGTCGCAGCAAACGGAATCCTTCCACAGGCGGACAGCCCGACGGCAGCGCCGATCATATTCTGCTCCGCGATAAAATTTTCGAACAACCGTTCGGGGAAGCGCTTGCCGAATTTGTCCGTGTAGGTTGAATTTTTCACGTCTGCATCGAGGGCCACGACGGAAGGGTTCGCTTCGCCCAAGGCGAGGAGTGCTGCTCCGAAGGCTTCCCTCGTTGCAACCGACTCATTCGGTTTGTAGGGAGGGGGCGCCATCTTGCCGGCTGGGTGCTGGTCGCGGGTGGGCGCCGACGGTTTCTTGATCGCAGGCGCCATAGCGTCCGGCTTGAGTTGACGCTTCAACTCGTCGAGAGCCTTCTCCATCTCTTCGCCCTTCTTGAGAGGTTTCCCGTGCCAATCGGGATGGTCCGCGATAAAAGAAATGCCCTTCCCTTTGAACGTGCGGGCCAGCAGTACGGTCGGCCTCCCTTTAGTTCGCCCGGCCTCCTCAAATGCAGACAACAACTCACTGATCCGGTGCCCATCGACGACGATGGCATGCCAGCCGAAACCGGTCCACCGGGCACGATAGGCGTCCATATCATGTTGCAGCATCGTCGGGTCACTCTGGCCTAGTCGATTCACATCGACAATGGCACAGAGGTTATCCAACTTATAGTGGCGGCCAATCTCTGCCGCTTCCCAAATGGACCCTTCTACGGATTCCCCATCTCCCATGAGCACGTAAATGCGTTGATCGGACTTGTCCAAAGCTTTGGCGTTCAACGCCATGCCGATCCCGGCACTCAGTCCCTGGCCAAGCGATCCCGTCGCCATGTCCACAAACGGAAGGCGCGGAGTAGGATGGCCTTCCAGATCCGAACGCAAGGTTCGCAGTTTCAGCAGGTCGGCTCTCGGGAACAACCCGGCTTCCGACCATGCGGCGTACAGAAGCGGGGCGGCATGCCCCTTGGAGAGGACAAAGCGATCGCTCTGGGGCAATTTCGGATTTTTGGGATCGTAGCGCATGACCGAAAAGAACAGCGTCGCGACGATATCCGCGGCGGAACAGCAACTCGTCGGATGACCACTTCCGGCCTCGCTGGTTGCAGTCACGCTATCAATGCGGAGTTGCGCCGCTTTGTTTTCGAGGGTGGCGACGAGATCGGATGGAGCGAGCGTAGACGATGTCATACCCTGGTCCTTTCAGCAAGGTGGTCTGCAATCGAGAAGCTTCGCGCGGAACGCAATGGGCGCAGAAGATGGAGGCTAACAAAAGAAATCAGGGTGAGTCAATGAAGCGTTGCAGCGCGTTCCAGTTTTTACGAGACTGTGGGGTATGTCCCAGTGTATCCGGGTCGCAGTCCGCTCGGAACCACGCCGGTCTCAACATATGACCCTTAGGGCGTGAGAGGCCCCGGCGTCATCATCGGTGAACGGTCTGGTGGAAGGTGGGGTCCTGCTTCACGCGGGAGGAACCGGAACTGGGTCACGGCATACGAGACAGTCTGTCCCACCTGAAAGCGATGCTGACGGAATTCTTCCTTGTTCACGCGCGACCGGAGAAGCAACCCGTCGCTGGTCTCAATCTCGAGGCGATAGGCCACGCCCAGAAAATAGATGTGGCGCAGTTTCGCCCGTTGCCGATAGCGCATGTGGTCGTCCGACACCTTCACGTAGTATGGCCGGAACCCGACTTGTACCGGCATCCCGTCCTTAAACCCGGGCGCGGGAAACTCCAGGGACCCGATGACCACAGCGCCGTTCTTGACAACCCCCTCGAGAATGTTCATCGATCCAATGAACCGGGCGACAAATTCAGTGGCGGGCTCCTCATAAACCTCTGAGGGAGAGCCTGATTGTTCGAGACGTCCCTTGGAAAACACAAGGATCCGGTTCGACACTTCCATGGCCTCTTCCTGATCATGCGTCACGAACAGACTGGTGACGTTCAATTCATTGTGCAGGCGGATCAACCATTCACGCAGTTCCTGTCGGACCTTGGCGTCCACGGCTCCAAAGGGTTCATCAAGAAGGAGGACGCTCGGGCGGGGAGCCAACGCCCGGGCAATCGCCACTCGTTGCCGTTGTCCACCAGAGAGTTGGTGAGGATACCGACCGGCCAGCCCTTCCAAGCTCATCAAGGTCAGTAACTCCGCAACCCGAGGTCCGATGGCCTGGCGGCCCCATTTCTTGACCCGGAGGCCGAAGGCGATATTGTCGTAGACGGTCAGATGCTTGAACAGCGCATAATGCTGAAAGACGAAACCGATATTGCGGTCCTGCACTGTGAGATCGTTTACACGCCGCCCGTCGATCCAGATGTCCCCGGACGAAGGAGCCTCCAAACCGGCAATCATGCGGAGGACCGTCGTCTTGCCGCTTCCGCTTGGCCCCAGAAGGCCGAGTAGTTCGCCTTCCTCCACTTGGAACGAAACGCCGCCCACTGCGACCACCGACCCGAACGTCTTCGTGAGATCCTTGACTCGAATCTTCATGCTGGACCGGCAGACATCGGTTGAGTCGCAACGTGGGTTCTCGCCTTGGCGATCTCCAGCAATGCGAGGATGGC
>JBEVJJ010000227.1:0-15222 GCA_040510255.1 Nitrospiraceae bacterium
CGCTTCGGAAACGTGGCGGCGCACGTCCTCCTCTACCCGCAAACGGGACGAACCCACCAACTCAGAGTCCATTTGAATGCGATGGGTCATCCCATTCTGGGTGATCAGACATATGGAGGAGGCAGAGTCCGCGAGATCGGGGCGCACCAATTCACGCGTGTCATGTTGCATGCCAGGACATTAGGGTTTTCCCATCCGGGAACAGGGGTATTCCGGGAGTTTACGGTTCCCGCACCAGCGGATTTCGCGTCTGCGCACGTAGCTCTCGAAGACATGACTACTTCCGCCATACGATCTTGACATGGGGACCGAGCTCGCGTCACAGTCTACCCGCATCAGACTATGCCGATGGAAATGAATGAGGCACTCGATGTGCTCGGCGGGCTTGTCTCGCATCTCAAGCTCTATGCCGCAAAGTTGCCGGCGGTAGTGCATTTATCTCTCGTGCCCACCGGCATTAAACCCCCGTTGGAAACGGTTGAGGCCTATGAGATGGCGATCTCAAGGTTTCGTTCCCAAAGCAGTGGATCTGCTTTGAAGGGACTGAATGATTTACTGCTGGAGTCGCTGGAGGCCTTCGAGACGGGCAAGTTACTGAGTGCCGTGCAGCCCCTGCTTGCGGTGTTCGATCATCTGGATCGCATGCGGCGAGACAAGGAATTGAAAGTGACGGCTGCGGATGAGAAAAGACTCGGCGAGTACCGGGCGGTCCTTACGAAAATTCTGCCCGGGAGCCAACCAGAACTGGAAGGAGCGGGACGGGGCATGTGACGAAGGGAAGGTCTGAACTAACAATGTGGCGTGATGAGTGAAAGCATGAACCGGTAGAGGACAATCAGAACTCAACGCTCCATACTCTGTATTGCGATCAGTGGCCCATTTTGGGCCCGGTAGAATTCGTCCCTTCCGTGACTAGCTTGAAGCGGCTGGTCGCTTCGCACTGCGGGCACCGTGCGCGGATGGTATCTTCATCCAGGATCTCCACCTGATCTTCCTTGATCCACATCAACTGAAAGCACTTCGGACAGGTACGGACTTGCGTTCCCATAATATTCCCCTTACACTCCTTCGCGATGCCTTATCCCCACCACGGGAGACTAATGTAGTACAAGATGCCATCCACCCTCAAGAGCGCTAAAAGTACTATTACTTTCTCCCAGCGCAAAGACATCGATCTTTCACAACTCATTCGTCTGTATCAGCAAGCCCCCTGGGCCAAGGACCGTACCCTTGAACAGGCGCAAGAGATGCTCAAACATACCGATGTCGTGATCTCCGCTTGGGACGGTGACCAACTCGTTGGGTTTGGAAGGGTGTTGACGGATTATGTCTTCCGCGCCTCGATTTGGGATGTCGTGGTTCACAAGGACTATCAGAGCCGGCGGATCGGGACTGAATTGGTCGAACGTATTCTTCACCATCCCGGCCTGAAAACGGTCGAACTGTTCTGGCTCAACACTCGCATGCCAGGATTTTATGAACGGCTGGGCTTCAGTTCGAAAGATCAGACCGGTATGGTCTGGTCACGGTCTAAACAGTCCCGACGCTAGCGGAGGAAGGTACCTTCCCCGTAGGCTCTGTGCCGCATTCCCAGTCCTCCCCCCGCGGAAAGACTTACCCCTTGACGGGATGCAACCGGTCGTCAGGTTGGGCATGCTGATGCCGCAGGCGACGCTTTGGTGAAAAGACGACCGAAACGAAAAAAATCGCTGTAGCCAGCAGCACGATGGTTGGACCAGAGGGCAAGTCCAACAGATAGGACACGATCACGCCCCCCACTGCCGAGGATGTTCCGATCAACGCGGAATAGACGGTCATGTGGAACAAACTGTGGGTCAATTGATACGCGGTCGAAGGCGGGATCAGCACCATGGCGAAGACGAGGATGGCACCGACGGTTTTCAAAGAGATGACGATTGTGACCGCCACCAGCGACAGTAGCAAGTAAAACATCTGTCGGGCTGGGACGCCGGATGCATCAGCCATTTCCTGATCGAAGGCAATGAAGTACAGTTCCTTAGAAAACAGCAGAATGGTCCCTAAAACGAGCACGCTCAATGCTCCGATGGTATACAACTCTTCCGTCGTCACCGAAAGGACGCTGCCGAACAGGTATCCGTACACTTCCGGGTTATAACTCTTCATCAGACCCAGAAAAAGAATGGCCAAGGCCATGGTCGTGGTGTAGAGAATCCCGATCGACACGTCCAACTTCATTTGTCCCTTCTCCTCCACCCACCCCGTGATCCATACTGTCGCCAATCCAAAGAGGATGGCCAGCGCAAACGGCGGAAGTCCGACGAGATAGGCGAAGGTTACTCCGGCAAATGCCGCATGGGCAGTTCCGGCTCCAGCAAAGGCCAGGCCCCGAAGAACGACGAAGACGCCGATGATGGAACACAACAAACCTACGAGGGCTGCTGCACAAAGAGACCGCTGCATGAAGTCGTAGGTCAGTAGTTCTAACATTGAGTGATGCGGTGATTATGGCGAAGGTATGAATTGTGATCTATTGATGTGACGATCTGGTGATCGCAATGGCAGCAATGGTGGTTCTATTATCAATCGCGCACTCGCTACATCATCACGTCACCCGTTGACCGTGTCAGTGATGATGGTAATCCTCGACGATGATGAAGTCCTTCTCGGTGATGACCAGATCCTTGCCATAGACCTGGCTCAGGATCTCTGGCTTCAAGACCTCGCGGGGAACACCGAATGCAAAAAGTTTGGTCTTGAGGAGGACCAGTCGATCGACGCGAGAGCGGATCATGTTAATGTCATGAGTAATCAGAAGAATCGTCAGGCCGAGCTCCTTGTGCAACTGTTGGATGAGTTCGACCACACTGTGCTGGGTCGTAATATCCAGTCCCGTGGTAGGCTCGTCCAGAAGCAAGATTTGTGGCTGTTGCGCCAGCGCACGGGCAATAAAGACTCTTTGCTGTTGACCCCCGGAGAGCTGTCCCAGAGCGGTGTTGCGATGCGTCTCCATTCCGACGTGGCTGAGTGCCTCCAACGCAATGTTTCGATCACGCTCGCTCGGTCGTTTGAATAGGCCCAAGGCGCCATATCGCCCCATCATGACTGTCTCCAGCACCGTTACGGGGAAATGGCGTTCGATCATTCCTTTCTGAGGAAGGTATCCGATCCGGGCTCGGTGGTGACAACGCAATTCGTCGCAGGCGCAGTCAAACACACGCAGGGTGCCACGGAGGGGCGACATCAGGCCGAGCACAGCCCGGCAGAGCGTCGTTTTTCCGGAACCGTTCGGACCGATGACCCCGATGAATTCTCCCTCAGCGATTTCTAGAGAAACGTCTTCAAGAGCGATGACGTTGGGAAATCCCAGCGTTACGTGATCAAAGCAGATAATGGGATGGCTGCTCATGGGCGATATCAGGCAGGGACGGACGACGATCGCTTTCTCTTACAGGTGGCTGAGAGTACGCTCTCGGTTCTCCCTTTTCCAGTGCGTCTGCCAATTGGAGCACATTATATCGAAGCATGTCGAGGTAGGTTTCAGTCCCGGGAACCGCTCCTGGAAGGGTCGTCAAGATAGCCACCCGTGCACCGGTCTCCCGAGCGAGAAGCTGTGGCAGCTTCTGGTTCAACTGCACCTCTGACACGATGACCTTGATGCCGTCTTTCTTCATTTGTCGCGCGATGTCATGGACACGACGAGCCGAGGGCTCGGCTCCAGGTTGTGTGAGGAGAGTGCCAACGATGTGGAAGCGGAAATGACGGGCGAAGTACGGCCATGCGGGGTGGTGGACGACGATGCGTCGGTCTGAGATCCCTTGCACGCGGCGGACGAGTTCGGCCTGAAGCTGATCGAGCCGTGCAAGGTAGGCCGCCGAATTCGTTCGATAGTCCAGCGCATGCATCGGATCGGCGTCGATCAACGCATCGGTAATGTGCCGCACCATAATTGATGCGCCGCTTGGATCAAGCCAGATGTGCGGGTTTCCTTGCTGGTGTTGTTCGTGCCCACGCTCAAGTTTCTCTTCGGCAACATCATGATCAGGAAGAAGATCGATGCCTTGCGACGTCGTGACGATCAACAATTGGGAATTGCCTGCGTTCTTGACCAACGTGGCCACCCAGACCTCCAGTCCTGCCCCCACTTCAACGAGGATCCTGGCCTTTCGAACCGCGATGAGATCACTCGGCTTGGGGGAGTACGTGTGTTCGCTCTCATAGCCGGTCATGAGCGAGGTGACGCTGACGTGGACCCCGCCGATTTCTTGAGTCCAATCCTTGAGGACCGGCAAGGTGACGACGATGGGTAGCGGCTCGGCTGATCTAGCCGGCGTGATGGGGAATGAAAAGGTCAAACCAAGCAGCAGTGCCGTGATGAGTATACATTTGCTTCGTGACGTACACATGGTCGGACCGTAACATCCGACTTAGGTGTTGTCAACGAACTCGGGGCTGGCGTGAATCAACTACACATCGTGAACCCTTGACCCTGCCGAGAACTTCCATTAGCGTATCGCCGCGTCCAGTCGTGATCTGAATGGAGGCCTGTTGAGAAGCAAGAAGGTAGTGGGCTTGATGTCCGGAACGTCCGGAGACGGCGTTGACGCTGTCCTCGTGGATCTCTCCGGTCAGAAAGATTCCATCCGGGCTCGCGTGCTGTCGTTCCTATCGGTCCCATACGCGCGTTCACTCCAGCGGCGCGTTCTGACAGTTTCTGTATCCGGAACCGTCATGGATGTGTGCCATCTGAATGTACTATTGGGAGAGGTATTTGCCCGAGCTGCGTTACGGGTGATCAAGAAGGCGGGTATTGAACCCTCGGAGGTCCATCTCATCGGGTCTCACGGTCAAACGATACATCACCTGCCCAAGGGCATTCGCGAATCACCGATCGGCGTTGTGCGGTCCACACTCCAGATTGCCGAACCAGCAGTCATTGCTGAGCGGACTGCTATTACGACCATCGCCAATTTTCGCGCCCGCGACATGGCGGCAGGTGGGGAGGGGGCTCCTCTGGCTCCCTACGCACACTATCTCTTGATGCGTCACTTGCGCCACAGCAGGCTCATTGTGAATCTGGGAGGGATCAGCAATATCACCTATCTTCCGAAAGGCGGAAGACGGGACCGAGTCATCGCGTTTGATACGGGTCCGGCGAACATGGTTCTCGACGCTTTGGTCCAGCGCATGTCAAGAGGACAAATGGCTTTCGATCGGGGTGGCATGATGGCTGCCAGGGGGGTCATACATCCAGCGCTTCTCAAAGAGCTGATGGGACACCCCTATTTAAGGCGGCGACCGCCGAAGTCAACGGGGCGTGAGGAATTTGGGGGAGCGTTTGTCGAGAGACTATTGGCGAAGCAGCGAGCATACCGGCTCAACCCGGCCGATCTTCTCGCAACCTGTGCGTACTGGACAGCCGCCTCGGTTGGTGAAGCCAGGCGGTGGATCCAAGGAGGCATTGATGAAGTCGTGGTGGGAGGCGGCGGGGTGTACAACCGCACTATCATGCGGAATTTGTACCGCGTTTTTGACGGCCGGCCCGTGAAAACGTTTGACGATCTCGGATGGAACAGTAAAGCGTTTGAAGCTATCGCGTTCGCTGTCCTGGCCTATCAAACTGCCTCAGGAACTTGTAACAACCTCCCACGCGTGACAGGCGCGCAACATGCTGTTGTGTTGGGCACGATTGTTCCCGGCCGGCCCGTAAGACTCCGTCGGTAATTGAAACTATACCGTTAACGAGAGAAACCCTTCTATGGATATGCTCTACCTCGGTGTTGGTGTCGGGGTCGCCCTTTCCCTGATGATATTAGTCCGGTACCTCTCTCTTCGAAGATCCTTCGCCAAACCATCATCGTCTCTTCTCCCGTCTGACACGCAGATATTTCTGAAACCCGTTCTGAGCGATGCAGAAGCAAGACTGTACAATCTGCTGCGCTTGGCGGTGCAAGATCGCTATTTGATCTTTGCGCATGTTCCTCTCTGGTGTCTCATCGAAATACGCGCCTCCGATTCCGAACTCCGCCTTCCGCTTTTGAGCCAACTTGCCCTCAAGCGGGCAACGTTCGTCCTGTTGCATGCGGGAACCAGACAAGCGGAAAAGGTTGTGGAGCTGCACGAAGATTCCGATGCGGGATCTCGGCGAGAGCGAAACGACCGTCTGCTTGAATCGGTGTTAGCACCGGCGGGTGTTCAACTGGTGAGGGTCAATTCTGGGAGGGACTATACGGTTCCCATGCTGACTACGCTGCTCGATGTCGCTGAAGAAGACTAAGTCTCCCGATACGTGTGGAAGCTGCGTTCGTCTCCAATAGTTGCTGAAGCCTAGACCCTACTCGAGCCCGGCGCCATCGTTCCTTGCAGCGACGGTTTCCAGAGCTTTCCGGGCGACTTCGGCCTCAGGACTGTCCGGATGCTGGTCCAGCACACGGTCATACATCATGCGGGCTTTCTCTTTATCGCCGAGCTTGGTGTAAATCTGGCCGATCTTCAACGTGGATGCTCCCAGCTTTTGGCTCAGAGGATAATAGGACACGACGCTGTAGAAAGCCGTCAAGGCTTCTTTGTAACGGCCTAATCGGTAGTGACATTCTCCCATCCAATATTGTGCATTGCTGGCCAGAACGGATTGACCATGAATCTCCAGGAAGAAACGGAAACCGGCCAGCGCCGCTTCGTAGTCCCTGTGTCGAAACTCGTCCATGACGCGATCGTACAAACGATGCGAGGCATCCTGTATGTGGCCAGGCGTCGCCTTGATCTCCCCGCCTGACGTGAGGGAAGTTGTCAGTATGACGGCCACGATGAAAATCTGTACCATGTACCATTTCTTTGTAAAGATGTTCATCTCTACCTCCTCCCGGGGTAAGGCCGCCGAATGGGAAGGCAAGCGCCGTACCTGCCGTGCAAAGAGAAACTCACATCAGGACGACAAGTCTCTGAAAACGCCGGAGATTCTTCATGTGCAGGATCCCGGTCAGGCCTTGCCTGAAGCGGGCTTGGCCTCTATCAATGGCACCAAAAGAGACAGATGTGTACGGAAACGTATCGCATGTGCGGCATCTGGAAGCCAGATTGGTGCGACATGGGAGTCGCAGCAGATCGAGGTCTGGGAATCGTTGCGCTCCCCTCGTCAACAATGGGACAGTGGATCTCATGGGACAGAGTCCAGACTCGCCACGTGAAAATCGATCAGCCCCACTTGATGTTCCGCCTAATCCAAATGGAGGCAGGACGCTTGTTGTGGATGCCCGGGATCCGGCAGCATTTGTTCGTCCAAGTGCAGCTCTGATTGAAGCAAGGGAGGAGGATCAGGTCTTTGTTCGTCCTGGGATCTACGAAGATAAGGTATTTGTCTCGGAGCGGCCGGTTCGACTCATCGGAGCAGGGCGCGACCATGTCCAAATATTTTGTCGCCGAGGTGGGCCGTTATATCTCCAACGAGTTTCGTCGGGCATCATCAGCGGCCTGACTTTTCGCTACGTCGGAAGTGACCAGCATTCCGCCATCAATGTGCTCGATTCGAATCTATTGATCACACAATCCCGCGCTGTGGAAGGTGTCTTATCCGGAGTGGTGATTTATGGCCCGGAGTGTCGTGTCAACTTTCACGACAATGAAGTATGCCACAATCGAGAGTCCGGGATCTTCGTGTTCGCCGGAGCTCAGCCACGCGTCTCCCAAAATAGCTGTTTCGGCAACCATCATTTCGGCATTGCGATCAGAGATCCCGGCAGCCATCCCGAGCTTGTGCGAAACATCTGCCATGACAATATGATGAGTGGCATCTTGATGTTTCATCATGCCGCAGCGCTTATGCTTCACAATGAGTCTCGAGACAATCAGCACTGGGGAGTGGTGATGACTTCTGACGCCCAACCTGTGCCCGATCAGGATGAGCTGCTTGTGAGCAACACCTTAATGCCGAATCCACGCGGACCGCTTTTTCGAACTGACCAGCCGCTGGAAGAGATCGGACGATAGCACAATCGTCGTACGCCGGAGGATGATGTGAGTGCGCCAATTCCGGAATTTAAGGACTTACGGTGAGGATGAGAGCGTGCTTGAATCCCGACCATCCGGCACTGAATGGAATTCAAACCCGTTTCCGCCTTTCTCCTTCGCTCGGTACATGGCGGCATCGGCATGCTTGAGCAACCCGTCCATATTCTGATCGTCTAACGGATAAAGCGTGATCCCAATGCTGACTCCGATGGAGACAGAACCATGCCCTAGGATGAATGGTTCTGTAATTGAATCAATAATCCGTCTCGCAACGATAGCCATATCCTGTTCGCCTGAAATCCCTTCAAGTATCGCGGTAAACTCATCTCCCCCCATGCGGGCGATGGTATCCACTTCTCTTACGCAGCTTTTCAACCGGTCTGCGACCGCCTTCAGTAGCTGATCTCCGGTATCATGACCACATGTGTCGTTGACCATCTTGAACCGATCCAGATCCAACAACATGATGCCGACTGGTTGATCTTTGCGTTTGCTGCGTGCCATGGCATGCACGAGACGGTCGCGAAACAAGGTACGGTTTACCAATCCCGTCAATTGATCGTATTGTGCGAGGTAGGTGAGACGCTCTTGCGCTCGCTTGCGTTCGATGGCATACAGAATGGCCCTCGCGAGAAACTCGGTCCCACCTTGGCCCTTGACCAGGTAATCCTGTGCCCCCTGCTGAATTGCTTGCAAGGCCAAAGCATGGTCGTCGTGGCCGCTCAGAACCACTACAGGAACCCCAATGCCTATGGTCAGGACTTGCGTAACCGTGCTCAGGCCATATGTGTCTGGTAAAGAGAGATCCAGCAATACCACGTCAAACCTCTCCCGACTGAGATGGGCCAGACCCTCCGATAGGGTCGAAACCGGTTGAATGGCAAACTCATTGCCTGGCCATTGGTCCAATAGATCCTGAGTCAGCCGGGCATCAACTGGATTGTCTTCTATGAGCAGCACCTTCATGGCGGTCGCATCGCTCCGTCCCTACACCCAGTCATATCGGGATGCCAGTGTCCGTGTCCGTCGAATATGAAAGTATAGCGCACCAGGATCTGCCAACAAGGGAAAGCCCTTATCCGGCAGTGCCCAAACAGAGAGGCAAATTCAGGTCAGCGATTGTGAGAATTGGATGGTCGGGAATGTAACTGAAGGGACCTCGTTCATGCCTACTCGACCGGCTTTTCGGCGACATATTCAATATACTTCCACAGCAATTTCGCCTCTTCTTCACTCAGCACGATCGGTGTGTTATTGGCTGCGCCCGAGAAATACACCTTTACAGTGGTGGAGTCGTGCCACACCTGGCATTCACAATGGATCACGCTATCTAAATTCAAGGCTCTCTGTCCCACCTTTACAAAGTGCACAGGTCCCTCCTGAGTACAAATAATCCTATGAGTCAGCCAATGGATTCTACCATCTTGCCCCGATGTATCAAGAAGTTCTGAATGTCCTGAGGAGTTGTTCTTGAGGGCGGCATTCTCTTTCAACGAAATTGCGGCTGGGAGCGGTCAAAAAACCGTCCTGCAGGACGTCTCTCCCCTACGAAAGACAGGAAGTCCGAATATGGACCAAATATGGATAACCACGGGAGTTTAGTGAGGTGAGCATTATCGTTGCGGCAGTCCGCTTTGGCATGGAAACTGCGCATCAGGTTAGCAGTCGTTATGGTCCTTATCTTGATCATGCAAATGCAACTGCTGAAGATGCGACGTAGCAATGTGAGAGTTCCTGCGACCGACTTCATGGTACACCCTTCGGTTGACGCGAAGCGATGGGTCCGTGCGACTCTCCTTGTCTGTATCCTTGGGGCTTTTGCAACGGTCGTGACAAGGGCATTCGCCGCGAGCGACATGTACGAGTTTTGGAATGCGGATGGGACGTTGGAAGCAACAAACGTCCCGACAGACGGACGGTTTGTACCGAACGTCGACAAGCGGCAGTTCCGGTCTCGCGTGTCTGTGTCCGAGGTGGAACAGGCGATCGGTCGGTATGGGTGGCAATATCAGCTTCACCCCGCGCTGCTGCTGGCGATGATCAAAGCCGAATCGGATTTCAATCCCACTGTGATTTCAAAAGCCGGCGCTGTTGGATTGATGCAATTGATTCCGGAAACCGCCATTCGCCATGGCGTGGAGAATCTTTACGATACGAATGAGAATATCCGTGGAGGAGCGCGCCACATCCGTTATCTGCTTGACCGATTCGACGGCAACCTTAGTCTAGCCGTGGCCGCCTACAATGCAGGAGAAGGAAGAGTCGAACGGTACCATGCCGTTCCTCCATATGCGGAAACGCAGGAGTATGTACGAAGGGTGTTGACCTATTACAAGAGCTTCAAGGGGCAGTATCGTCTCGGTGCTCATGAAACCGTGATTTTGGCGATTGCCCATAAGCCTCTGGCGGCTTCTAGCCAGTGGGTTGTGTCTGCTCGCCGCAACCGTGCGGTACCCTCTTCCCAGCCTCGGTAGAGTTCAGCGCTGGTCATCCTCCTACATCGGATTCTCGACATCAGTAGGTCAAGAAGGGTGAAAATATGTGAAACTCTGCGCTCAGTCTTCTGCTTTGGTTGTGACTCCTGATGAAACTTGACCTCTATACTGGAAGTCGATAGCCTCTACTACGTTTTAGACTGCATTACATGGAGGGACACCACTGTGGAGGATGGCGCTGGACGCATCCTTATCGTTGATGACGATACCGAGATGCGCGAGTTGGTTCGCGATGTTTTGCAAGACCGAGGTCACACATGTTCTTGCGCGGGAAGCGGTCGAGAAGCGCTGCAGCAATTGCGCCAGGAGGAATATGCGGTCATACTCACCGATCTACGCATGAAGGGAATGTTGGGGACCGAATTGCTCGCGGAAGTGAAGCGTGAGCATCCCGATATCGGGGTGATACTCATGACCGCCTTCGGCTCGATAGAGACGGCGGTCGAGGCGATGAAGCACGGCGCAAGCGACTACTTAGTCAAACCAGTGAAGAACGACGAGTTGATCCGGGTGGTCGAGCGTGTGATGCGGGAGGCCTCCCTCCGGAGGGAAGTGAGCCGCCTGCGCAAGGAGGTGCACAAGGAATACAGTTTCCACCAGATCCTCGGCAAGAGCAAAGCCATGCAGGCCATTTTCGATTTAATCCGGCGCGTCTCGGACAGTCCCACCAATGTGCTGATCACAGGCGAAAGCGGAACGGGGAAGGAGCTGGTGGCGAAAGCCATCCACTACAACAGCGACCGGCGGGATGCGCCGTTCGTGCCCGTCAACTGCGCGGCGATTCCGGAACAACTGTTGGAAAGCGAGCTTTTCGGTCACATGCGCGGTGCGTTCACCGACGCCAAGGCGGACAGACGCGGGCTTTTCGAGGAGGCGCAGAAAGGATCGATCTTTCTCGACGAGATCAGCGAGCTGCCGCTCATGCTGCAAGCCAAGATCCTGCGCGCGATTCAGGAGAAGGAGATCCGGCGGGTCGGCGCGACCAGGGCCGTTCCCGTGGATGTACGGATTATTGCGGCGACGAATCTGAATCTTAGCGAAGAGGTGAAGAACAAACGCTTCCGGGAAGATCTGTACTATCGGCTGAACGTGATTGAACTGAAGTTGCCGCCGCTGCGTGAACGCCGGGAAGATATCCCTTTGTTGGTCCATTCCTTTCTCAAGAAATGCGGCGAGGTGAGAGGCAAGCCGGTCAAGGGATTGAGCGAGCCGGCCTTGGCGATGCTCGTCGACTATGCGTGGCCCGGCAATGTTCGGGAACTGGAAAATGTGATCGAGCGGGCCGTGACGCTCTGTCGTGGAGAAGGGATCATCCCCGAAGATTTGCCGTCGACGATTCAGGGCTCTCGAGGGGATCGGCGTGTCCTGGATGACGCGGTGGAGCGGACGCTTCCCTTGCACGAGGTCGAGAAAGAATACATCGCCAAGATTCTTGAAAAGACCGGCGGCAACAAATACCAGGCGGCCCAGGTGCTCGGCATCGATCGGAAGACGCTCTACCGGAAGCTGGCGGAAATGGAAGGCAAGTCGTAGGACGAACGCCAGGACGACCAATCCTGAATTGTGCAGAAAGGAAAGAAATGCGGGTGACGAATGGACCCGCACTGGTCATCGCTGAATACGGAGGATTAGTCCTGCTGACGGGGGCGATTCTCGCGCTCGACATCACATCGCCTCAAGGCATTGACGCGTGGCTGCTCTATCTGCTTCCACTTGCACTGACGTTTCTATTGCCGGGGAACCGGGGCCCATTCTATTTCTGCTTTCTCGCAGCAGCATTGCTGTCGATCGGTCATCTGCTATCTCAAGCCGGATCCTCACCACAATCTGACGCGTTGAACCGCCTGATCGGATTCTCGGTCATGTGGCTGTTTGTCTTCGTGGCGACACGGTATAGCCGCAGTCAGTTGGCTTTCTTCTCAGCAGAGTCCAGGCGGGAATCGGCGATGCGAAATCTTTCTGCGGAGCTGACCAAGCGGCATGATGCGGAGAGGTCGCAGGCAGTGATTACTGATCAACTCCGGGAAGCCGAACGGGGCGAAGCCCATGCGATGACGGCGCGCCTGCGTGTCGAGGAGGAACTGCTGGTCAGCAGTACACGGCTGGAGGGCATCGTCCAGTCGGCGATGGACGCGATCATCAGCATCGACCAAGAACAACGCATCATCTTATTTAACCGGGCCGCCGAAGAGATGTTTTTGTGCACGAAGGATGAGGTCCTGGGTCGACCACTCGACCGGTTCATCCCATCCCGGTATCGGGAAAGCCACCGCAGCCATATTTCCATGTTCGGCCAATCAGGCGTGTCGAACCGAAGGATGGGGGCCCTGGGGGTCATCACAGGGCTGCGTTCCAACGGCGAGGAATTTCCGATTGAGGCAGCGATTTCGCACACCGGTGCGACAGGCGAAAAAATCTACACGGTCATCCTGCGCGATATCACGGAACGCAAATCCGCGGAAGTGGCATTGCGAGAAGCTCAAGACCGGTTTCAGGATATTTTCGAGTCATCCAAAGACGCGATCGCCTACGTATCGCTGGATGGAAGTGTCGTACTTGCCAATGAGGCGTTTGCAAAATTGACGGGTTACTCCCGCGAGGAGCTGTTGAGCAAGACGTATGGGGACCTGACTCCGCCTGAATATAGAGGAATTCAAGCGCAGGAAGCAGCGAGAGTGTTTAAAACGGGCGAGCCTGTGGAATATGAGAAGGAATTTGTACAGAAGGGTGGTTCACGCGTCCCTGTCTCCGTCACCCTGTTTTTGGTAAAGGGATCGGAGGCGAAACCTGCCGGCATGGCAGCCATTATTCGGGACATTACCGCGCAAAAACGCAGTGAACACCTTCTACAACAGAGTGAAGCACGGTATCGGCGGTTGGTGGAAGTTTCGCCGGATGCCATTCTTGTCCATCGGGACAATCGTATTCTTCTCATTAATCGAAAGGGCCTGGAGTTGTTGGGCGCTGACGATGCCTTCCAAATCCTTGGACGCTCGCCGATCGATTTTATCCATCCGGACTTGCATGAGGAGGCGCGGAGTCGTTTTCGCCAGCTGATGGAAGGGGAAGAAGAGGTCTCGTTCCTGGAGCAACGGTTCGTCCGGCTCGATGGCACATCGGTCGACGTGGAGGTCACGGTGGCTCGTTTTGTGGATCAGGAAGTACCTGCCGTTCTTGCCGTCGTCAGAGATGTGACCGAACGGAAGCGGATGGCGGAACGGCTGCAGCGAACCGAACGGATTGCCGAACTAGGGACCTTGGCATCCGGCATGGCACATGAGATAGGGACACCGATGAATGTAATCATGGGACGAGCCGAATATCTGATGAACCGGACCAAGGAGGAGCCGATCAAAAGAGGGCTCCAGACGATCATTAGTCAGGTGGAACGGATTACCCGGGTGATGAACCAGCTGCTTTCCTTTGCACGCCGCAGGACCCCGGAACGGCGGGCAGTCGATCTGAAGCAGGTTGCGGACAACAGCCTGGACATATTTGAGGAACGGTTTTCGCGCCACAATATTCATGCCGAGTTGACATGCGACAAAGATATCCCGCCGGTTCACGCCGATGTCGATCAGATGAATCAGGTGCTGATTAATCTTGTAATGAATGCCACTCATGCCATGCCGGAAGGGGGCAGGCTGGATATAAGGCTGAGTGCCAACCACGATAACGTTCAGCTGAAGGTGATGGATACAGGCCACGGAATTCCAGCCGATACAGTGCCGAGAATCTTCGATCCATTTTTCACCACGAAGGAGTTCGGGAAGGGAACAGGATTGGGCCTGACGGTGGTCAAGGGCATTATTGACGAGCATGGTGGCACCATTACCGTAGAGAGCGAGGAAGGTAAGGGTACCACCTTCACGGTAGAGCTGCCGGTGTATCACCATCATGAGAAGGATTTTGCAGTCGATTAATGATTGCTCCTCACTTCCTCCCAAGCAATGTAGCGGTTCGGGACACCGCAGCATGCCAGCGATGCGGCCTTTCTCTACATGTCACGGAGTTGGCAGGCACATCTTCCGTAGACTATTGCCTTTCTTAGAAGCAATTCGCCTCCCACGCCAGTTCCACTTGCCAAGATCCTATGGCACATAGCTTGCTTCTCTTGCGTCGCTAGGAGCCCAATCGGGAGCCACAATGAAGGGAAGATATTCACATGAGGAGCCCAGCATTGCTACTCGTCGTTGAAGATGACCGGGACATGCGCAGCCTGCTCTGTGACGAACTGTGGGATGAAGGGTACCAACTCACGGAGGCTTCCAACGGGGATGAGGCGCTCCTTGCTGTCCTCGAGACCATTCCAGATTTGATCATCACTGATCTCAAAATGCCGGCGGGGGGAGTCGATTATGTGAATCGACTGCGGACGTTCGCCCCGCATTGCCCGATCATTCTCATGACCGCCTTCGGAGATGCCAAGACGAAAGAGGAAGCGTTGAAGTCCGGCGCTACCGCCTATTTTGACAAGCCCGTTCGTCTGGCTGACCTTAAGACGACAATTAAGGAGCTATTGCAAGATCATGAAGGAAGCCATACGGCACAGGCTGACTTGCCGACTGATTGAGTGCCGTGCGCGTTCGTCTCACTCACATTGGTAGCAAGAGGCAACACCATAGCGTCAACGATCAGTGAGCAGCCCCCTAGGAAGGACACGAGATGGCCGGATCTCATACACCAGTCTTCCCATGCAGTCCATTTCTCGATTCTATTGTTTCGGCTCGCCTCGAAGCGC
>JBEVJJ010000228.1:0-22734 GCA_040510255.1 Nitrospiraceae bacterium
GAGAACTCATGTTGTCGGGAGAGGAGGGGACTCTGGACACGGAAACCAAGAATTTCATGTTGGCGAATCAGGAAGCTCCGATCGTCGTGGAAACCGAGAGCGGCTATGTCATTCGGACGAATCACTTGAATTGGATCGACAAAGAACGGGTGATTCACACCTCCGACCCGGTGACGATCAATGGGCACGGCTTGCAAGTGACAGGACGTGGCTTGTTAGGCAAGCTCGATACAGAAATCTTTCAGGTGCTCGACGATGTTCATGTGGATGTGGCTTCTACTTCTTAGTCTGCTCACGGGGATTGCTGTACCCGCCGCGTCTTCAGCAGAATCAACTCTTTCAAAGGAACAGCCGCTTCCGAATCCTGCGACCAATATCACCGCGAAGACCATGACGGTCAGCAATCAGGAGAACAAGGCTATTTTTGACGGATCGGTAGTGCTGACGCGGGGGGAATTGGTCGTGTATTCCGACCACATGGTGGTATCGTTCCGTCCGGAGGAGAACGGTAAGGGAGGTAGGAAGGATAGCCCTGCGAGTCGTGGAAAAAGTGGGTCTGTGACAGGGAAGAAGGAGACACCGGGAAAAGATGCGATGCCGAGTGTGTCGGATCGTGCTATCAGTAGGATTGAGGCGACGGGACGAGTGAAAATCGAAAGGGATAATGGCCGGGCCACTTGCCGGAGAGCGGTCTATTTTGAAGAAGAAAGAAAAATCGTACTGACGGGCGAGCCGGTCGCTTGGCAAAAAGGGACTCGAGTCACGGGTAGGCAAATTACCATGTTTCTGGACGAAGATCGAAGCGTCGTTGAAGGCGGATCGCACGTCACCATCGAGGCTGAAGGAGGCTCAAGTCAGTGATCCAAGTATCCCCTGACATGGTTTCCGGTAAGGCTCCGCTCGCCGAACAGAGACGAGTTCAGGAACGTCTCGTCGCTGAGGACTTGGCGAAAAGCTTTCGTGGCCGCCAGGTCGTGAAGGGGGTCTCACTCGACGTCCATGCAGGCGAGGTGGTAGGTTTGCTGGGACCGAATGGAGCGGGGAAAACCACAATTTTCGACATGATGGTGGGATTGTGTCAGCCGGATCGAGGTTCGATCACACTCAAGGGAGAGATCATTACCGATTTGCCAATGTACAAGCGTGCCAGAAGAGGAATTGGATATCTTCCGCAGGAGTCATCTGTTTTTCGACGGCTTTCGGTGGAGGACAACATTCTGGCCATTCTGGAGATGTTGGGATACTCGGGGGAAGAATGCATTGAGCGGATAGAATTACTGTTGAAGGAACTGGATCTTGTGCATATCCGGAAAAGCAAAGCCTATACGTTATCGGGTGGAGAGCGGCGACGATTGGAAATTACGCGAGCGCTAGCCACAAGCCCTTCCTTCATGCTGTTAGATGAACCCTTTGCCGGCATTGATCCCATTGCCGTGGCGGACATTCAGCAAATCATTACCAGATTGAAGCATCGACAAATAGGCGTCTTGATTACGGATCACAATGTGCGCGAAACGTTGGTGATCACTGACAGAGCCTATATTATCAATGAAGGTTCGATTCTGGAAGCCGGACCGCCAAGTGTGATTGAGAAGAGTGAAACCGCGAGGGCGGTTTATCTTGGGGAAGGGTTTCGGCTATAGGGTAGTCGCGGGGCGAGCGGGAGACATGAAATTACGGCTTGATCTCAGACTGAGCCAAAAGCTCATCATGACGCCGCAATTGCAGCAGGCGATCAAACTGCTGCAATTATCGCGATTGGAACTTCAGCAAAGTCTCCAACAGCATCTGATGGAGAACCCGTTGCTTGAGGAACTTCCACCCGAGACCGACGAAGGAGACGAAGCTGAGGTCGCTACAACCCCGGAACGGGAGCGAGAAGAGCCACCCTTGTCGTCTTCTGCCGCCGACACTATGCGTGAGGCCGACAATAATGGTCCATCGGCCGAGAGTCCCGAAGAGTTGTCGGCAGCAAGTTGGGAGGATTACTTTGACAATGACATCAGGCGAGGAGATTCGGAGTATGCCTCATCCTCACAGGATGAGTTTCCTTCCTATGAGCAAACGCTCGCAAAATCCGCTTCGCTTGAGGATCACCTGCTGTGGCAGTTGTCGTTGTCCGGGATCTCTGACCGTGACAAGGAGCTTGGACGTCTGATCATCGGTAATCTCGATGACGACGGATACCTCAGGATGCCGTTACAAGAATTGGTGGCAGAGACCCCCTATTCCGTCGAAGAGGCCGAAGCGGTTCTCAAGGATATCCAAGGATTCGACCCCACAGGTGTTGCGGCTCGTGATCTTTCGGAGTGTCTTCTTCTACAAATCGGCTACCTTGGGCGGAGTCCTATTGGATCACTGGGGTCTCGTCCGGGAGGGTTGAAAGGATCAGTCGTTGAGGCAATCATTCTCCACCATCTCAAGGACCTTGAAAGAAAACAGTATGCCCGCATTTCCAGGGCGTTAAATATCAGCATGGAAGACGTGTTTCAAGCAACGAAGATCATTGAGGCTCTTGAGCCAAAACCCGGTCGTCCCTTTTCCAATTCTCAAAATTACAACATTGTGCCGGACGTGTTTGTGATGAAGAATGAGGGTGAATGGCAAGTCCTGTTAAACGACGATGGACTGCCCCGTATGCGGATTACCCCCTATTATAAGCAGCTTATGGGAGGTGGACGCTCAGGGTCCGCCGAAACCAAGGCCTATCTTGATGACAAGCTCAGAGCAGCTCAATGGGTCATTCGAAGTATCGAGCAGCGTAACAAGACAATCGTGAAGGTCGTGTCCAGCATCGTCAAGTTTCAAGAAGGATTCTTCGAGGAAGGAATTCAACGCCTCAAGCCGTTAGTGTTAAAGCAAGTGGCCGAGGATATCGGCATGCATGAGTCGACGATCAGTCGGGTCACCGCGAACAAGTATATGTATTGTCCACAGGGTATGCTGGAATTGAAATTCTTTTTCAGTGCCGGTCTTCAGCGAACCGATCAACCTTCTGACATGATGTCCTCGGTCAGCGTACGTGAGATGATCCGTCGTATGGTGGCGGAGGAGGATACAAAAAAACCGTTAAAAGATGATGAGATTGCGGCCCGTTTGAGAAAACAACAAGTCATGATTGCGCGAAGGACTGTCGCCAAGTACCGCGCTGAAGACAATATTCCATCGGCCAATCAGCGAAAGCGATTCTTCTAGTTTGTGCGACGAGACATGCAACACATCGAACAGAAGACCAGGTTCGTGGGCTAGGTGGTGCACCGGCTGCTTGGGGTAGAATCCTACACGAGGTCAAGATGCGATTGATGATCACAGGCCGTCACGTCACGATCACCCCGGCACTCAGACAATACATCGAGACGCGGATGAGGAAATTGGATCGCTATGGGGTTAAGCTGACCAGCTTGCAGGTTCTCCTGGGTGTGGAAAAATTTCATCATGCTGCGGAGGTCATCGGAGTATTTCACGGCAGACGCTTGCAAGCCAAGGTGTCGACCCAAGAAATGTATGTGTCCATCGATCAGGTCATCGATAAACTGGAAACCCAGATTCGCAAGGTAAAAGAGCGGTTGGTCAGTCATAAAGCTCGTTCTCACGAGCGACCGCTCCTATCGCTGAGAGAAGACGCTCCTCCCACGTCCCAAATGGAAGTGACCCGCCCAATTTTGCGGCAATTGTCCTTAACGGAAGCGATCGAGGAGTTACACGGAATGCCCTCTGGCACTGTGGTATTCCAAGATGCGGTTTCCGGGAGTGTACAGATCATTCAACGGCTCTCGGACGGCAAGATTTCACTCATCGCTCCAGAAAACCCGCGCGCTCGCGCTTCGCATGGCAGGACTTAACCTCGTCATCGTCAGCGGTCTTTCCGGATCGGGAAAGAGTCATGCGCTGAAATGTTTTGAGGATGAGGGGTTTTTTTGCGTAGACAACCTTCCGCCGGCTCTTCTCCCGACCTTCGTCGATCTTTGTACGCAACAGAGCGGAGAAATCAAGAATGTTGCACTTGGGATCGATATCCGAGAGCGCATATTCTTTGCGGATCTCGTCACGATGCTCGACCAATTAAGAACGACTGGACATTCTGTACAGTTGGTCTTTCTCGAAGCTCGAGAAGAAGTGCTGGTTCGGAGGTTTTCTGAAAGTCGACGGCCTCATCCGTTGCTGCCCCACATGCCTGTCCTAGAAGGTGTTCGATTCGAGAAGGAACGTTTGAGTGACTTGCGGAAACACGCACTGCGAATCATCGATACGTCAGATATTACGGTTCATGAGCTGCGGGACCGTCTGAGGCGAGAATTTCGACAAGATAGCTCGGCACGAAGGATGACGATCTCGCTCGTTACCTTCGGGTATAAGTTCGGTGTTCCATACGATATTGATCTGTTGTTTGACGTCCGGTTTCTTCGCAATCCGTTTTTCGTGCCAGAGTTAAAGCCACTGACCGGAGAAGATATGAAGGTCCAAGACTATGTATTGCGAGATCCGGCGGCGGCACCATTTATTGCGCAGTTGGAGAATCTATTTAGATTTTTGATTCCCTTGTTTGAGCGTGACCAGCGCAGCTACGTGAATATTGGTATCGGATGTACGGGTGGTCGTCATCGATCTCTGACGATCGCAAGGCGGTTCCAGGAGTTCTTCGCCTCATTGGGTCACGAGGTGACTGTCACCCACCGTGATCTCCAGAAGTCCTAGTATCCACTCATATTTTCCCCTCTTGACATTGTGCGTCATGCCTTTTCCACTTTCTTGACAGGTGGACTATATCAACTATACTTACCCTTGTGTGCGAATCGAACGTAGGTTGAAGTTGCTAGAGGAAGTGCGTGACGAAAGCGAAAGAAACTGCGCGCAAGAGGCTGTATAAGACAAATGAGATTTGTGATTTGTTTGATATTTCGCGAGCGACATTGTTTCGGTGGGAGCGTGAAGGCCTCATCTCCGGTCCTCCGAGAGACTGGAGAAACTGGAGGCTGTACACGGCTGAAAATGTCGAACAGATCCGTCACGTAATGCAAGGCCGAAAAGAAGTCGCGTAAAAGAGGTTCACATGGTGGCATCTCTGAAAGGTCTTTTTAAGGCGAACATGTTCTCAATGTTTTCGCCCAAGCGACAACTGCTAGGACTGGATATAGGATCCAGCGGCATCAAGATGGTTCAGCTGAAAGAAATCCGCGGGCGGTACATTTTGCAAAAGTTCGGGGTGAAGGAGCTGGAGCCGGAGGTCATCGTCGATGGTACCGTCATGGATGAAGGGCGGGTCGTTTCCGCCATCAAGGAACTTATTGAAGAGAATAATACAAAACTTAAGCAGGTCGCGATCTCTATTTCGGGACACGCCGTTATCATCAAAAAGATTAGCCTTCCGCCTATGCCGGATGAAGAGTTGGAAGGCCAGGTGAAACTTGCCGCCGAGCAGTACATTCCTTTCGACATCAATGAGGTCAATCTCGATTTTCATGTGCTGCCTCCATCCGAGACTTCGCCAGATGAGCAGGGAGAGATGTCCATCATTCTAGTTGCCGCCAAGAAAGACAAAATCAACGAGTTGACCGAATTGGTCAAGGCGGCCGGGTTGATGCCCGTCGTCATGGATGTGGACGCATTTGCCATTGAGAATATGCATGGTGTCAGTTATCCGGGCTCGCCGGACAATACGACGACGCTCGTGAACATCGGCGCCAGTGTGATGAATGTCAACATTGTGCGCGCCGGAGTCTCCTTATTCACGAGGGATATTCCGATCGGCGGAAATCGCTACACTGAAGCAGTGCAGCGCGAGTTGGGAGTGTCGTACGAAGACGCAGAACAACTGAAAAAGAATGACCGGTCAGCGAAAGACAGCCAGGCTGGACTCAACGCAGTGATCGATAGTGTGAGTGCTGAAGTGGCTTCCGAGATCGCGCGCACGATTGACTATTTCAAGACGACCTCTGCTGAGAGCGACATTGCACGAGTGCTTCTCTGCGGAGGCGGCGCAAAGATAAACGGACTTCCTCAGCACTTACGCGATCGGATGCATGTGGACGTGGGTATCGCCAACCCGTTCAACGATATCGATACTTCAATGTGCGACGTGGATCCTGAGATGCTCGCAGAAATGGCACCGTTGGCGGCAGTCGGAGTAGGGCTCGCTCTAAGGACTGTGGGGGATCGATGATTAGAATAAATCTTCTTGCGAGCGGCCCGAAATCTCGAAAAGCCAAGCCGCAATGGGATGTGCGTGCCGAAGCCTTGCTCGGCGTGGGGATGATTGTCATCACGCTGACAGGGTGCTGGTGGTACTCGGCTTTATTGGATGACGAGTTGCAAGCCAAGCAACTGGAGAAACAGACCAAAGAGAAACAAGTGGTCGTTTTGAAGGAACAAGTCAAGCAAGTCCAGGATTTCGAGGCGAAGAAGAAACAACTTGAGGATAAGAACCGAGTTATCGAGCAGCTTGAAAAGGCCCGTACGGGTCCGGTGCGGGCGCTGGACAATGTGAGTCAGAGCTTGGATCCTTTGAAACTCTGGTTGTCGAAGATGAATGTAAAAGGAAACACCATCGAGCTTGAAGGTCGTGCGCTGACGAATGATGACATCGTGGAGTTTGTGAACAATCTTCGTCGCACCGATTCGTTCACCATCATTCGACTTCAGGAAAGTCGCGCCGCTGTCGACAACAAGATCAATCTCTACCAGTTCAAGCTCGATCTTTCGATGAAAGGGTAATATGAGTCTGAACGGCCTGAACCTGGATTCTTTGCGAAATATTCCGGTCATCCAAAAGGTTGCTCTGCTCGGCCTTTTCATCACGGGCACGCTGGTGGCGTTCTATTACTATGTCGTCGATCCCAAAACCATCGAGATTGAAGCGGTCCAGGTTCAGGTCTCGCAACTTGACACAGAGATTCAAACCTTGACCATCAAGGTCAAACATCTCGACGAACTGATCGCGGCCAATAAGCAGCTTGAAATTGAGCTGGCCAAAAAGAAGGAGCGCCTGCCGCCGGAGGAGGAAGCGGTCATGTTGCTCAAACAAATATCCGACCTTGGAACGCGATTGGGGCTTGACATCAAGCTTTGGAAGCCCGGCGCGCAAAGCGAGGATCCTTCAAAATTGTTTGTGCGGATGCCGGTCAACGTAGAAGTAGCCGGGGGATATCATACGGCAGCACTGTTCTTCGATCGTATCAGCAAGTTCCCAAGGATTATTACGGTTTCCGACGTACGGATCGGATCGCCTCGTGTCGATCAGGGACGTGTGGTAACCCAAACTGTATTCGATCTCGTTGCGTATGCGGCGCCTCAGGAGAAACCACAGACCCCGACCGTCGAACCGAAAAAATAGGGAGCTGACGGATGTTTTCTACACAATCAGGGATGTTGCAGGACAGAAGGCGAAGAGGTGTATACGGGGTGCTCGTCATGGTCATGATGTTGGGGTCAGGTCATGTTGGTGCGATCGCCCAGGTCAATCCCATGCGGCCCGCTGATTCCTTGAAAGTTCCCCCATTGCAAGACATTCCCCGCCAAACGCCTCATCCGGAATCGCCTAGCCCGCTGGGAGAGGGCGTGACATCACGATCAGAAACGCCCCAGACGTCCTTTGGGGGAGGATTGTCTTACGATCCGTCTGGTCGGCGAGACCCGTTTCTGCCCATCGTTGAAAACAGCCAGGTTGGTCCAGGTGACGTGACTCTTCCTCCGTTGCAACGAGTCGGTCTGACGGAACTGAACCTCATAGGAATTGTATGGGGCACCTATGGCTATACCGCGATGGTACAGGCGCCGGATGGGAAGGGATACAGCCTCCGCCGCGGCACTCGTGTGGGTCCAAACAACGGAGTTGTCAGCTCAATCACGGAGAGGGGCATTATCGTTCAGGAACGGTTCACGGACGTCTATGGGAACAAACAAGAGCGCGAATATGTCAAGCTATTGCATCCAAAAGAGGGCATAGAATGAAACAGACATACGTCAACACCACACACTTTGTCGGTCTCGCAGTTGTCGCGGGGTTGCTGGGGATCGCGGGACCCTTTCAAGCCAGGTCTGCGGAACCGACCACCGATTGGCCAAATCAGAGGATAACCGAGATTGGCGTTGTCCCGAAGGCGCAGGCCGCGCTCTCAAAAGTCGCGCAGGTACTGACCAAAGTTGAGACTCAGACGGATGGGGACGGCATAGCGGTCGTGGTATCCGGCGATGGAGTCCTTCGCTATGAGATGCATGCCGTCGGAGAGCGAAGGTTAGTGTGTGACATCACGGATGTCCAATCCTTGGTTGCCCAATCACAGCTGGCAGTTGACCACTCCGTCCTTAAACGAATTCGATTTGGACATCATCCTGATAAGGTGCGGCTCGTCTTTGATCTTGCCCGGCCGGCACAACACTCCATCGACTCGGCTCATGGCAGGTTAATCATCACGTTCAAGAATGTACCGTCCATTCCGGTTGCAGCGACAGTGCAGAATCCAACCGTCAGCTCGCAGGAACTCGATGCGGAAAAGGGATATGTGATTCGCGAACACCAGGCCAGCCCCTCTTCCGTTCATCGCCTACTAGTCTCGCAGCGTCCGCTCAAGAACCTCCTGCATGTCCGTCCGGTTCAGATGGCTGTGGAGTCTGAACCAAAATCCGAGCCAAAAGTAGACCAGAAAGAGGACAATGGCAATCGAGAAGCGTCTGAGTTGATCACCGGTCCGTCCCGGTATGTCGGGCGGCGGATTTCCCTCGACTTTCAACAGGCTGATATCAGCAACGTGCTGCGATTGATCGCCGAGGTGAGCGGCTTCAATATCGTAGTGGGCGAAGGAGTGAAGAACAAAGTCACGATGAAGCTGGCCAATGTCCCTTGGGATCAGGCGCTCGATATGCTACTGAAAATGAATGGGTTGGGCATGATTCGGCAAGGGAACATCGTCTGGGTTGATTCACTGGCGAATATCGCGAAGCAGCAGGATGACGAAGCGAGGGCAAAGGAGTCGAAGGCTAAGGCTGAGCCTATCGTCACGCGGGTCTTTTATATTCGCAACTTGAATGCACAGGAAGTACAGCAATCACTCAGACAGTATATGAGTCCTCGCGGCGTGATGAACATCAGTCAGGCGAGTAACGCGCTGATCGTGAGCGATACCGAAACAAAGATCGGTATGATGCGGCAATTGGTGGATGGCCTGGACCTCGAAGTCCCCCAGGTTCAGATCGAAGCTAGAATTGTGCAGGCGGATACTACGTATACCAGATCGCTCGGTGTGCAATGGGGCATTCAGAATGTAAACAACATGGGGTCCAACGGAACAGCAAACTTCAAGACCGGCACGACCGGAGCATTCGGCGCCCAGGTCTCCGACTTTCTGGTCAATCTGCCGGCTAATCCTGGTTTTCCATCGGTTCCCGGAATGGGTTTTACGATCGGCAAGACTGATGGGGCATTGTTGGACGTACGGTTATCGGCAGGGGAACTCCTCGGTCTGACTAAAGTGATTGCTGCTCCCAAGGTCACGACATTAGACAAACGAGATGCCAAGATCGCACAAGGTGAATCGATTCCCTTTCAAACGACGTCACTGCAGGGTACGCAAACCACGTTTGTTGATGCCAACCTGGAGCTGAATGTCACCCCACAGATCACCTCTCGTGATCCGAAGGAAATCGGGAAACTTATCCTGATGAAGGTCCGTGCGACTCGGAATGCGGTCGGCGCCCGAAGCAATCCTGCTGGTCCCAGCATCGACCGCCGTGAAGCCACGACTCAGGTGTTGGTGCGCGATGGAGAAACCATGGTGATCGGCGGGGTCTTCGTCGATACTCAACTGAATAACGTGGCAGGTATCCCATACTTGTCCAGAATCCCTGTTTTGGGATGGCTGTTCAAACAAAAGACGGAGAACGTGTCCAAAACGGAGCTGCTCATCTTCTTGACACCCACCATCGTAAGGACAACTTCTTGACACCTACCATCGTAAAGAGCTAAAAATCGCCCCCATTGGATGTTACGGTATCTCAATGGGGGTGAATCCCACGGGAAGTATCTCATCGCGGTCCTTGAAGGAGTTCCCTCTGGGCTTCCTCTAACAGCAGACATGGTAGATCACGATCTGGCCCGTCGCCAGAAGGGATACGGGCGGGGCGGCCGGATGCGTGTGGAACAGGACCGGGTCGAGTTTGCCTGCGGGGTTCGTAAAGGTAAAACGATCGGGAATCCTCTCGGTCTGCTCATTTCCAACAAAGATTGGGAAAACTGGAAGGAGGTCATGGCAGCCGAGCCCGGACCGACTCCTTCGGAAAAGGTTGTCACCCGCCCCCGGCCCGGCCATGCAGATCTGGTCGGCGCTATCAAATACGGTCATCGCGACATCCGCAACGTTCTGGAAAAGGCCAGTGCGCGAGAGACAGCTATCCGAGTGGCAGTCGGCGGTGTGGCAAAAGCGCTGCTCAGTCACTTCGACATGAAGGTGCTCAGCTATACAGTGGAGATAGGCGGGATTACAGCCAAATGCGGCGAAGATCCTGTTCAAGCCTATGGACGAGCAGAAGCCTCGGATGTGCGGTCACCGGATGCGGACGCCGGGGTGAGAATGATCGAACAAATTAGGACGGCAAAGCATAGAGGAGATACGCTTGGTGGAGTCTTCGAGGTCGTCGTGACTAACCCACCGATCGGGTTGGGTACCTATGCACAATGGGATCGTCGCTTGAGTGCACGGCTGGCCATGGCGGCCATGAGTATCCAAGCGATGAAAGGTGTGGAGATCGGGATGGGTTTTGAAGCGGCACGCCGGTTCGGTTCCGAGGTGCACGATGAAATTTTTTACGACCCGTCGACGAAGGAATTTGTTCGACATACGAACAACGCCGGGGGACTTGAAGGCGGTATCACGAACGGTCAGCCTATCGTCATCCGCGTGGCCATGAAGCCAATCTCTACCCTCTACAGTCCGAAGAAGAGTGTGGACATCAATACGAAGGAACCGTTCGAGGCAACGGTAGAACGGTCAGACATTTGCACCGTTCCGGCAGCAGGGGTGGTGGGAGAAGCCGTCATTGCTTTCGAGATGGCTAACGCCATGCTGGAAAAGTTTGGGGGTGACCATCTCGAAGAAATGAAACGCAATTTTGACGCCTACCAGGCCTATGTCAGAGACTTTTAGTTTTGCCAGTGCTATGGTACCATCCCGCTCGATTTGAGCACCTTCCTTCTCCCTTTTATCACGCACACCTGCGCTGCCTCTGAGGCGAGGCGTGGTCGTAACATTTTCTTGCGTGATTGGGTCAAAGAAACATGGTTTCCATGAACGGTGTACAGGCGGAACGAACCGTGCCGGTGGAGTTGGGCGACAGAAGCTATCGTATCAGCATTCGGCCGGGGATCATGCGTGACATCGGCTCCGTTCTCAAAACGCTTCCTTGTGGGAAGAGAATAGGGATTGTCACCGACCGAAATGTGGCCCGACACTATCTGCGTAGTGTTACACGATCACTCGGCGATGCCGGGTTTGATTCCACCGCTATTGTTCTTCCCCCCGGAGAACGCACCAAGACGCTTCATACGGTCGCCAAGATCTTGAACGAATGGATACGTCATCGATTTGAACGTCAGTCGACGGTGTTGGCTCTGGGCGGTGGCGTGGTGGGAGATCTGACGGGCTTTGCGGCCTCGATCTATCTCCGGGGTGTTCCGTGTGTCCAGGTACCGACCACGTTAATTGCGCAAGTGGATTCCAGTGTAGGCGGAAAGACCGGGGTCGATCACCCGCGAGGGAAGAATCTGGTCGGGGCGTTCCATCAACCACGAGCGGTGCTCATCGATCCGACGACTCTACACACCTTGCCGCATCGGGAATGGGTGGCGGGGTTGGCCGAAGTCATCAAATATGGCGTCATTGCTGATGATGAGTTTTTTGCCTTCATCGAACGTTCCATCGAACAGATTCTCATGTTCGATGACCGGTCAGTGAGCCATGTCATTACGCGATCGTGCGAGATCAAGGCCGAAGTGGTTTCGGAAGACGAACGGGAATCCGGCCGTCGGCGAATCCTCAATTTTGGGCATACCATCGGACATGCCCTGGAATCGCTCGGTGGATATCGCGGTCTCGTCCATGGGGAAGCGATCGCCATTGGCATGGTACAGGAAGCGGACTTGGCCAGATCACTGGGTTATTGCAGTCAGGAAGTTGTGAACCGGATTCGCGGGCTTGTGCGTGCATCGGGTCTGCCGGATGAACCGCCCAAGGTCACATTCACTGCGCTTTGGGACGCAATGCAGTCGGATAAGAAGGTCGCGCATGGTACGGTATATTGTATCGTGCCGCAACGGATAGGCGATGTCACAATCGCGCCGCTTGAGCGGGATGCGACGGCGAAATGGTTCAATACGGTCACGTCCCGAAAGGTCCGGCGAGCTTCCGTACTCCCTCGTCGCCGGCACGGAGCCTGAGTAATGGACCCCGGACAAAAGCAGACTGTGGCTCAACTTCAGCAGGCCTTGCGGGAAAAATCACGGGAAGTCGATGCCCTGCATCGGATCAGCGAATCGATCAGCAACACGCTCGATCTCGAGGCCGTCCTGAAGCACATCGTCGACATGGTGGTCGAAGTCACCAAGGCCGATGCCTGCCTGCTCTATCTGTTGTCCGATGGCCGCGACGAGTTGATTCTGAGGGCCTCGAAGAATCCCCATCCCAAGCTGATTGGACGCATCACGATCGGGCTGGGGGAAGGTATCACGGGCTGGGTGGCACGTGAGCGGACGCGCGTGATCATTCCCAGCAAGGCGAGCGACGATCCCCGTTTCAAATTCTTTCATCACCTGCCGGAAGATCGGTATCAGGCCTTCATTTCAGTGCCGATCATGGCGAAACAGGAAGTCGTGGGTGTCATCAACGCGCAACACAAGCGGGCGAGGCGATATCGAAGTGATGAAATTGCGCTGCTGTCCACGATTGCCAATCAGGTCGGAGGTGCCATTGAAAATGCCCGCCTCTACGATCAGATGACCCGGAAGGCCCTCCAGTTGGATACGCTCTCTCAGGTCTCCGAGACGGTGTCGTCGAACCGATTAATCGACGATGTCCTGCAACTCATTGTCACGATGACGGCTCAAATGATGGGGTCGAAGATTTGTTCGATCATGCTGTTGGACGACACCACCAAGGAACTGAGAATCGGCGCCACGCAAAGCTTGAGCGAGCAATACCGCCGCAAGCCGAATGTCAGAGTCGGGCAAAGCATCAGCGGACGGGCGGTTCAGCAACGCAGGCCAATCATCGTAACGGATGTGACCCAGGAAAAGGATTTCATGTATCGCGAACTCGCACAGCGGGAGGGGCTGTGTTCTCTCTTGTGCGTGCCGATGATGGTGCGGGAAAAGGCCATTGGGGTCATCAACAGCTACACTTCGAAGGTACATGTGTTTACAACGGAGGAGGTGAAACTTCTCCAGGCCATCGGTAATCAAGCCGCGATCGCCATCGACCACACAACGCTCTTGGAAAAATCGTTCGAGATGCAGGAGGCGCTTCAAGTGCGTAAACTCCTCGATCGGGCGAAGGGGTATCTGATGCGCTCAAAGAAGTTGTCCGAAGAAGAAGCGTTCAAACTCATTCAGCGTCAAAGCATGGACCTGCGGAAGTCGATGCGAGAGATTGCCGAAGCGATCCTGCTGGCAGGTGAGATTGAAGAGCGCGCCGAACGTAAACAGTTGTGACAGCGCTACTTTGTGGAATCCTTTGGTTTGGACTTTGGCGGTTTCCCGTCGGGCTTACTCGATCGTTCAGCTTGCTGGTCGAGTTGCCGTTTGATGTCTCCTAATGTCTTTCGCAATTCTTCCACCTCGCTGTCTTTTTTCTTCATCTCCTCCTTGAGCGCCTCCAGGTCGCCTGACTGCCCGGCCGTTGCGGCCTCAGCATCCGTCTTGTCCGACGCCTGATTCGAGGCCGGTTGTGGAGCCTCTCCCGACTTGGAAGGCGCCGCCGTGTAGGCAGACGATGCCGGCAGCGTCATCAGCAGTTCGTAGTCGATCACGAGGGTCTTGGCAGCACTATCTTGAGCGAAGGGGGACGCCATGTCTGATCGCAGTGCGATGTCCGGGGCGAACAGAATATCGCGACCGACAAGACCGGTCGGATCGCGCAAGTGCCGATTGGGCATGTTAATGGTCTCCGGTGATTCTGGACGGCGACGAACCTCCGACAGGCTGAGGTAAAGCGACCGTCCGTAGGCGAATATGTGGCCTGATGTGAATTCTTCCGGAGACAAGGCCAGCGGAGGCTCGGATGAGCCCACTGCGGCGCCCGTTCGTTGAGAATACACCGGCGCGCCTCTTTGGAGGACACGGAAACCGACTTGCTGGTCCGGCGCTGCCTTCGCTAATCCATCGGCGATCAAGGGAGCAAGGAATGCGAGGTCATCCTCGGAAAACGCGGGGAACGCGGTTGACTTACCGGCCACGAGTGACTGGAGTGCGTCTTTTTGTTCAATGATCTGTATGCCACCGAGACTTCGGACAATGATTCGGGGACTGAGTGTGACCGGGTGCGCGGCTTGGAATCGAAGGTCTGGAATCCGTTCGAGAGTGACAGACCCTTTCGCCGTCTTCGCAATCGTTTCATCGATGTGCGTGGCCGTCGCGCATGCGGCGAGAGCGCATCCGTAGACCATCACGAGTGTCAGGCATAGGCGGACCGTCGGATGCGTTTTCATCAGTGGCCTCCTAGAGACAGGCCAGTCTAGCATAGCAATCGTGAAAGCGGGCGAGCATTGAGTTCTGTCTTGACAAAAAGTCACGCCTCGTTATACAAGTACGCCCCGTAGGCAGCTAGGGAAGACAACGTCGTCTTTCCTTTGTGACGGAGCTGCAAACGAGGACAAAGGCGTCCTTTTGGTCCAGCGATCGGACCGGAGGGGCGCTTTTTTTGTGCAGATGAAAGGGACGCTCTCCGGTGGAGTTGCATGCAAATTGTTCCCAAAGAGGAGGGATGGCAGGATGAAAGCAAGAGTCCCAGGAGGAACCTTACTGAGCGTGATCGTCATCGCGATCTTTGCCGGAACCATTCCGGCCATTGCACAAGAGCAGAGCACCGGCGAGCCGGCCGGAGCCCCAGTCTCCCAGATTCTCATAGAAGGCACCGACAGACCAGTAGAAACACCACCGGCAGCGATTTGTGGAGGCTGTGTCTCACCGACATTTACGACGCAGGGCAAGGGCAGCATTGTGCCGTATGGCCGCATAGAATTGGATGCGATCTATAGTAATAGAAATACCAACCCACTCGACCCTGGTCAATTCAACGGCTATGCGACAGCCGCCGGCAAGAGCAGCAATAATTCTTCGACATTCAACCCTCGCTACAGCGTGTTTGGCCTTCGTGCCGACCGGACTGACGGGAAACATTCACTCACCGGGGTGATAGAAGCCGATTTCTACAGCCAGACCGACAACGCCGGCAACATCTCGCCCCGTCTACGGTTGGCGAACGTAAAGTACTCGCCGAACAGTAATAGAACGACTCTGACGGCAGGCATGGACTGGACGCCCATCATGGCGTTACATCCCAACCTGATCGACTTTTCTATCATGGGCTACAACGGAAATCTCTGGCAGCGTCTTCCGCAAATCACCTTGAAGCATCAGTTTACCGATAACCTTAACGGGTTGCTGACGGTGATGCGATTCGAGCGTGGTCTGTCGGCCATTCAGCCGCAGACTCAACGGCGGCCGTTTCAGGGAGCCGGAGCCGGATCCCCTGCTCCAGGCACTTGCGGAAACAGCGGATTTGCCTGTTCCGAGAACGCCTTCAATGATCCGGTGCAAATGCCCTATGTCGGAACTCGCTTCGGCTACACGGGTACCGGTAAACAAGAAGGCATGCTGTTCGCCGTCAGCGCGGCGTTTCGGACCTACCGTTCTGCGCCGACAGCCGGGGGAATCCCCTCCGGCCAAGATATCAATTCCTACCTCGTGGGCGCCGAGGTCGCGGTGCCGATAACGAACCGCCTAAAATTTACCGGTGAGATTGCCTACGGCCAAGGGCTGGGCGTGGAATTTTTCCGCTATGGACAGGAGCGGAACCTCGGCACAGGAAAAGCCATCCGGACCGTAGTCGGATGGGGCGAGTTAGACTACGCCTTGGATCAAAGCCACACGTTCATTGCCGGTTATGGATTTGACAATCCGTTAGATTCCGATCTGGTTGGGACCACCGCCGGGCCGGATACTCAATATCTCCTCAATCATCGGACGTATGTGACTGCCGTCCGTCACATCTGGGGCGATTTTTATGCCTCGTTCGAGTGGAATCATCTGATGACTGATTGGTCCACCCACGAACAGTTCTCCGGAGATAATTTCATGCTCTCCACCTGGTATAACTTCTAGCTCGATGAAAGGATACGCTGAATCTCTTGAGCGGCTCAGGGCGATTCTCGGCGGTCGCGTCGCGTAGGGAGATCACGACTGCAGACCATCTGTGAGCATTTCCCGAACAGATCACGGTGCAAGGAAAAGGAGCACAACGATGAAATCGAATGAAACGATTCCTACGCAAGAAGCGAATGCCCAAGCGTCCGATGCACGCGATGGACAGCCCTCACGACGTGAGTTCCTGGTGAACGGCACGAGGACAGCGGCCGGTATCGGGGTCGCGGCGTTGCTCGGCAATCTCGGACAGTGGGCCCTGTCATACGGCGCCGACAAGGAACCGATCAAGATTGGGGTGTTGCACTCACTCAGCGGGACGATGGCCATCAGCGAGGTTTCGCTGCGCGATGTCGTGTTGATGGCGGTAGAGGAGATCAATGCAAAAGGCGGGGTACTCGGGCAGCCTCTCAAAGCGGTGGTGGTGGACCCGGCCTCCAATTGGGATTTGTTTGCGGAAAAGGCCAAGCAACTCTTGGTTCAGGATAAAGTGGCCGTGGTATTCGGCTGCTGGACGTCGGTTAGCCGTAAATCCGTGCTCCCCGTGTTCGAAAAAAACAACGGGCTGCTCTTCTACCCGGTGCAATACGAAGGCGAGGAATGTTCACGCAACGTCTTTTATACGGGGGCGGCGGTCAATCAGCAGGCAGTGCCGGCGGTGGAATATTTGATGAGCAAGGAGGGCGGCGGCTACAAGAAATTCTATCTTCTGGGGACCGATTATGTCTATCCCCGCACCACGAACAAGATTCTTCGCGCGATGCTGCTGTCGAAGAAGGTGCCTGCCGCGAACATCATGGAAGAGTACACGCCCTTCCATCATCAGGATTATCAGACGATTGTAGGCAAGATTAAGAAGTTTTCGGCGGGAGGCGGCGGTTGTGTCATCAGTACGATCAACGGAGACAGCAATGTCCCTTTCTACAAAGAATTTGGAAACCAGGGGCTTCGGGCTGAGGACGCGCCGATCATGGCATTTAGTGTCGCGGAAGACGAATTGCGCGGTATGGATACGACCGCACTCCTCGGACATCTCGCGGCCTGGAACTATTATCAGAGTGTGGACACGCCACAGAACAAACAATTCGTGGCAAACTTCAAGGCCTATTGCAAGAAGAACAACTTGCCGGACGGGGAGAAGCGGGTGACGGACGACCCGATCGAAGCAGCGTATTTCGGCGTGCATGTCTGGAAACAGGCAGTGGAAAAGGCGGGGAGTCCGGACGTCGATGCGGTGAGAAAGGCTGTCTACGGGCAAAAGTTTCTGGCTCCGGGCGGTGAAATCACGATGGACGAAGCCAACCACCATACCCATAAGCCGGTCTTGATCGGCGAGATTCTCAAGGACGGACAATTCAAAACGGTCTGGCGGTCAAAAGGCCTCGTGAAACCTGAACCCTGGAGCGAGTATACCAATCCGGAAAAAGGCTGCGACTGGGTGAAACATCAGGGAACCTATAAAAAGGCATGACCCATGTGAGGCAATCCGGCATGTGGAAACGACTTTGGACAAGCAGGTCATGAACAGAGGTCCGATCGCAATTCTGCTCATGATGTTGATAGCAGTCGCGTGGGGCAAGTGTTGGGCGGCGGAAGGGACTCGAGTGGTCTCTCCGCCCGACCCTTTACAGGGTGCCTTGCGGGATCTTGCCGGTGCTGACGAGGTCAAGCGGGATGCTGCGGCTCATCTCTTGATGGAACAGGGGCAGGAATCCTTGCTTCCTGCTTTAGAGGAGATCCGAGCGGACGGCGATCGCGTGCTCCGCCAAACCATCAAGCCTATTGTGGAGATGGTACGGAATCGAGGGAAACTGAGTCATCCGGATGCGGACGTCCGACGTTCAGCGGCCAATGATCTTGGGAGTAGTGGAAGGCTCGTCGCTATTCCGTGGCTCGAAGGGGCGTTGAACGGAGAAACCCATCGCTGGGTTCGGTACGCGATGGAGGAATCCGTCCATCTGTTGCGCCTTCTATCGGACGATCATGCCGCGAAGGCTGCCGCCGTGACTGCCCTGGGAAGACTGCGTAGCCAAAATGCGATCCCGTCCCTAAAAGAACTGGTTCAGTCCGCGAACGAGCCGGATGCGACCGAGGAGCAGAAGAGGATCGGGCAGACTGCCACTGAAGCGATCGAACATATTGAGAGCTGGGGTGTGTGGGCGACCGCAATCGAAACAATTTTCCGGGGCATCAGTCTTAGTTCCATCCTCTTGATCATGTCTCTGGGTCTCGCCGTGGTCTTTGGCCTGATGGGCGTCATCAACATGGCACACGGCGAATTGATGATGGTGGGAGCCTATACGGCCTTCGTCGTGCAGGAATGTTTCAAAGCCTATATGCCGGCAGAATGGTTTGACCATTATTTCCTTGCCGCCATGCCGGCAGCGTTCCTCATAGCAGCACTCGTAGGTCTCATGCTGGAGGCGACGATTATCCGATTTCTGTATGGCCGTCCACTCGAAACCATGTTGGCGACGTGGGGAGTGAGTCTGGTTTTCATACAAATCGCCCGTGTCTATTTCGGCGATTTGACGTCGGTCACGGCGCCGGCATGGCTGAATGGTGGAGCACAGGCGCTAGTGGGCGTCTACCTTCCGTACAATCGAGTGTTTATTATCGGATTGTCGATCCTGTGCGTGACCGCCATCTATCTGCTGCTGTTCCGATCCAATATCGGATTGCGCGTGCGGGCTGTCATGCAGAACAGAAGTATGAGCGCGTGTTTGGGGATACCGACCAGAAAGGTCGATGCCTATACATTCGCCTTCGGGTCCGGATTGGCCGGCGTGGCTGGATGGGCGCTGACCCTCGTGGGCAATGTCGAGCCGGGATTGGGACAAAACTATATTGTTGATTCGTTCATGGTGGTCGTAACGGGCGGAGTCGGCAAACTGGCCGGCACGATCGTGGCCTCCCTGGGTATCGGCGGACTCAATAAGGTGTTGGAACCGAGCCTGGGGGCAGTCTACGCAAAAGTATTGATTCTCGTCCTTGTTGTGCTCTTCTTGCAGCGGCGGCCATCCGGTTTGTTCACCATGAAAGGGCGGCATGCTGATGCCTAAGATTATTGGTGCCGTGCGCGCGTTCAGCCGCCAGGCATTCTCCGCGCTCCATTTCCCCGGTCCGTTCCTCTCTGGTATGCTCCGGTCACCCCAGAGCTGGCAATTCTACTAGCACGGGGGAGGAGCGGTGTCATTGCCGCAGTCTTGATGACAGAGCATCCTTCGGAAGAACATCCAGTACTACGAGGCGAAGGCCTTGCATTTTGGCTGGTGGGCCTTACCCTGCTGATTCTCTTGCCGCTTCTGAATGTGCTCCCGCCTGAGGATTCCTGGCTGCACCTTTCCGATTTTGCCTTGAACCGCTTCGGCAAATTTCTGGCTTTTGCGATCTTGGCCATTGGTCTCGATCTGATTTGGGGATATACGGGGATCCTCAGCCTTGGTCAGGGCGTGTTCTTCGGACTGGGAGCCTACTGCATCGGTATGAATCTCATGTTGAGTATCGGGACCGAAAGCGTCTATGGCAGCGATCTCCCGGATTTTATGGTGTGGAATCAGGTCAAGGAGCTGCCCTGGTTTTGGAAACCGTTCTATAGCTTTCCCGTGGCGTTCGTTGCGGCCATCCTGGTCCCGGTCGCATTCGCGTCGCTCTTCGGATTTCTCGCGTTCCGAAGCCGCATCAAGGGCGTGTATTTCGCGATTATCACGCAAGCGCTCGCACTGTCCGCCTGGCTGGTCTTTAACCGCAATGAGACCAATCTCGGTGGAACCAATGGATTGACGGATTTCAAGAAAATCTTTGGATTCCCGCTCAGTGATCCGGGAACCCAGCGGGCACTGTACGTCGTCACCGTTCTGTGCCTGGGCGGCGCCTATCTCCTGTGCCGATGGATTACCCAGTCCAGGGCCGGCAAGGTATTGGTCGCCGTTCGAGACAGCGAGCAGCGGGTGTTGTTCTCCGGATATGCTCCCGCCAACTACAAACTGTTCGTCTTTGTCGTCTCGGCGGCGCTGGCGGGATTGGCCGGCATGCTGTATGTGCCCCAAGTCGGTATCATCACACCGGCTCAGATCGGTGTACTCCCGTCGCTCGAGATGGTGATCTGGGTGGCCGTCGGTGGACGGGGCACTCTGATAGGAGCCATAGTGGGGGCCGTCGGCGTGAATTGGGCGCGAAGTGTTCTGACGAACCATTTCCCCGAATTGTGGCCGTTTTTCCTTGGCGGATTGTTTATCGCCGTCGTCCTGGCATTTCCCGATGGCATCGTCGGTGTAGTTCGAAACCTGAATGAAGGACTTCTTTCCAAAGTGCGTGGTCTCCGACGGCCGGTTGTCGCGCATGAAGGCGAGCGCTCTTCATGACGGATCGCGGGTCGATCATCTACCTCGAAGGCGTCACCGTCGACTACGACGGGTTCAAGGCCCTCAACAATCTGAATTTCATCGTGCATTACAACGAGCTGCGTGTGGTGATCGGACCCAACGGAGCCGGAAAAACTACGCTCCTCGATGTGATATCAGGAAAGACGAAGCCGGCGGCCGGCCGAGTGATATTTGGGAAAGACACCGACTTGATCGGCCTGAAAGAACACGAAATCACGACGTTGGGGATCGGGCGCAAGTTCCAAGCCCCGTCGATTTATGGAAATCTGACGGTATGGGAAAATCTGGATCTGTCCTTGCGACGCCCCAGCAAAGGCGTGATCGCCACGCTGTTCGGCAAGTCCACGCAGGAAGAAAGGGATCGCATTGATGAGGTATTGCAGAGGATCAATCTGTCGGACAAGGCCAGCATTCGCGCCGGATCGCTTTCTCACGGAGAAAAGCAGTGGTTGGAGATCGGAATGGTCATCCTCCAGGATCCAGAGTTGTTGTTGGTGGATGAGCCGGTGGCGGGAATGACAGACAGAGAAACGGAACAAACCGGAGTCTTGTTGCAAACATTGGCGGAGCAGCATGCAATAGTGGTGATCGAACACGACATGGAGTTTGTCCGCCAGATCGCACGCACGGTCACGGTCCTTCACGAAGGGACTGTGATCTGCGAAGGTCCTGTCGAGAAGGTGCAAGCCGATCCACGCGTCGTGGAAATTTATTTGGGCCGGCAGCGGGTGGCCCATGCATGAAGCGTCACCCGAGAACGCGCACGAACAAAGAGGTGGACTTGTTTCTGCCATTCGCTATGAGCCATTTGCCATAAGCTCTGTTCGGTCTGTTCGGTAGGACGACGAGATACGATCGACGAAATACGAGATACGGCCGACCCGATGCTGACACTTCACGACCTGAATATCTATTATGGAGAAAGTCACATCCTCAGAAATGTCTCCTTTACCGTCGAGGCGGGCGACATCGTGTGCCTGATGGGCCGTAATGGGGTCGGAAAGACCACGACGTTGAAGGGAATCATGGGGCTGCTTCCGGTTCGTTCCGGAGCGGTGAAGCTGGATGGCCACGAGATCACCAAAGAACCGACCGACCGTCGCGTCAAGCGAGGCCTTGCGTATGTCCCCCAAGGCCGCGAGGTCATTCCTCACCTCACCGTGCGTGAAAATCTGTTACTGGGATATTGGGCAAGGCCGGTTGGGGGGAACGGTCGCCTCTCAGAAAAAGCGGCGTTTGACGAGGTGTACACTCTTTTTCCAAAATTAGCTCAGATCCGGGAACGTGCGGGAGGCGTGTTGAGCGGCGGTGAGCAGCAGCAACTGGCGATTGGCCGGGCGCTATTGTCCAACCCTAAAGTATTGTTGTTGGATGAGCCGACCGAGGGTATCCAGCCGTCGATTGTGGATCAGATCGAAGAAGTGATCATTGGGTTCAAAACATCGCGCCGATTTGCGATTCTCTTGGTTGAACAGGGCTTACACTTTGCCGCTCGTCTGGCAGATTCATACGTCGTGATGTCCAAAGGAACGGTGGTGGCAACCGGGCGTGCAGGAGAATTGACGCACGAACAGGTCAAGCAACATCTCACTGTATAGGAGAGGCTGGGCAGCTTCCTGTGCGCGCAGAACTCGCACCAAGATCATAAGATTATTCGTTGCGGGCGGTGCTCACATGGGATAACGGCGCGTCTCGGCGCGACGAGGGCGGGTGGGTAAGAATGATGCGCGCGAGGAAGCCACCCATCCTCGTGCGATCGGCAAGCGGGTTGTTGAGGTATTCTCCTGCCCGCCCGAAGGGTGAAAGGTGTATGGAGATCAGAATATTAAGAATGGACCAATGTGGTGGCGGCGGGGAAGACTTCGGAGTTGAGTGCGGAAGACGTAAGACAGCATTTGGTTGTTTGAGGCGGGCCCTGTCGCCGGACGGGCACCCATGCGCGCACAA
>JBEVJJ010000229.1:0-9409 GCA_040510255.1 Nitrospiraceae bacterium
GTCGATGGCTTTAAGGGCACTGACATTGTCGCCGAATTCTGCGAGTTCCTGCCGTTCACCGGTGTCGTAGTGGCGCAGAAGAGTTTCCGTGTCGAAAATCATGATTCGGACCCTGACGATCCCAAATCGGTGAAGGGCGTATTGCACAACCCTCACAGCTTCTTTGTGAAGGGGTCCTCTTCCTCAACCGACTTCAATATCGGTCTCGCGGAGAAGGGTTCCAAGTTGGACAAGCCGGTGAAATTCAAGGGCGGACAAGAAAAAGGCGGTACCACCTATCGCCTGCAATGTGACCAGCACGAATTCATGCAGGGGTTCTTCCTCCCAGTGTGGAATCCCCACTATGCGGTCGTCAAGGATGACGGGACGTTTGAAATCAAGGATGTGCCGGCCGGCAAGCACAAGATCATTGCATGGCATCCGAAGGCCGGACAGGTCGAGATGGAAGTGGACGTGCCTGAGGGTGGCAAGGCCGATGTGAAGGCTGAGGTCAAGAAGTAAGGATCAGTTTCCGTCCGCGCTGGATTGAGCAGGTGAAAGGGGCAGCGGTTGAACGAACCACTGCCCCTTTCTTATGTCTTATGCCATTGTCTCCTGCCATTGCGCATCTCCAGAATCCTCTGCGTTGCGAGAGAAGACTGCCAATTTGAGCGATACGGTGTTCCTCTCCTGATGTGTAGTTTTACGATATCCTCGTCACAGTTGGTTGTCCCTCTGGGTATGGTGTACGGAAAAGAGGACTGCCGATAACCTCTTTGGTCGTGCTGCTGGGCGAAGCCCGCCTGTGCTGATGCGGCTTCTTGCGTTTCCATTTCTGAAGTGGGTAAGATGCCAAAATTATTGAAGTTGTCCGGAGGAGATCGTGTCTCGCGAACTCTCGCTCGCTGAAATATTTCAACTTGGTTACTACTGGGAAACGAAAATTCTTCTCACTGCGGTCAAGTTGGAAGTGTTTTCCTGTCTGGACAATCGATCGAGGACGGCTGCTGAGGCGGCAGACAAACTCGGCGCTGAGGAACAGGCGTTGCGCCTGCTCTTGAACGCGCTCGTCGCTCTTCGTGTCCTTTCTAAGAACGGCGAGCGTTATTCGAATTCTTCCGTGGCTCAGGAATATTTAGTCAAACATTCGTCTCAGTACATCGGGCACCTGCTGGTGTTACATGATGCCGAGTGGGATAACTGGGGCAAACTGGAGACCGCGGTGCGAAGCGGGCGATCCCCGGTGCAGCGCCATGTGTTTGAAACGCATCCTGAACTCGGAGCCAATGTTCTGTCCGTGCTTGATCGGATCGGTCGCCGAAGCGGGCCGGACTTGGCAAGGCGACTGGCACTGGATGGGGCGCGGACCATGCTGGATGTGGGTGGCGGCGCCGGAACCAATGCGATTGCATTTTGTCAGGTTTATCCGGATCTGGCGGTCACGGTGTTGGATTTGCCAACCACACTGCCGCTCACGGAACGAACGGTGAAGGATGCCGGTCTGGAGACTCGAATCACGCTGCTTGGCGGCGATTTCAACCGTGATTCGCTAGGCGGTTCATATGACGTCGTTCTCATGTCCGATGTGCTTCACTACCAGGACGGTCTTACCAATGCGGCCCTGGTGAAAAAAGTGTTTTCGCATCTGGTGCCGGGCGGACGCCTGGTCATCAAAGATCGATTTATCGATCCATCGGGTACAAGTCCGGCATGGACGACGGCTTTTGCCGTTCACATTTTTGTGAATACCGAACACGGAGCTTGCTATCGGACTGCTGACACCATGGAATGGATGCGAGCCGCAGGCTACGACCCTGTGAGCGAATTGGAACAGACGGCTGTCGTGCAAGGCATCAAGCCTCACGAGCCGTAGAGTGTGAAGTGTGACCCGACAGGTAAACGAGCTATTGGAGACGAACAACAGGGGAATTGACGATGGATTGGTTACGCAACCCCGGCTTCTTCGGGACGCATGCGACGGTAGGGGCCGATCTCAGCCAATTGATGGCGACCATTTTTACGGGTCTCTTCATCATCGGATGGGTTCAAGCCAAGCGCAGGGACGGTCATGTCCATCACTGGCTGATGTTGGGCGGAATGACCGCAATGCTGGGATTTTTTGTCAGCTATTATCTGTTTCGACAACTGGGGGTACTAGCATTCGAGGGCAAGGAAGGTTTCGGCGGATCCGAAGCCCTCTACCGCAATGTGTTTATCCCTCTTCTGACTTTTCACATCATCCTCGTGGTCATTGGGTTGGTCATGGCGATCTATATGATTGTGTTAGGGTTCCGTGCCCAGGTGGTGGAGCAAGGAAGAAGGATTCTCAGCGGTCGCGTGCTTCAGACAACCTGGGGGAAAATCGGCATGATCTTCGGCGTCCTCTGTGCCTTGGTGGCGATGTACCTGCTGTATCTAGTAGCCGCAGATCGTTTTCGGATGGGTCGGCTTGTGGTGTGGGCCGGACTTCTCGCGCTCATCGCTATTGTGTTTGCGGTGGAAATGGCCATACAGCGAATATGGCCGGACGGCGGGCAACGTCATCGAACCCTCGGCCGGTTTACCATGTTCATCTACTGCATCCTGTTCATTACAGGCACGACGACCTATACCATGTTGTACATTCTGTATCCCGGAAAAATCGGATAGGTCAGCCTGAGGCGCTGACGGATGAGTGATATCCATGCTTATCTGTGGTTGCACGAGATGGATGCATACGGAGGGCATAGACGAACGGACGGATTCACAAGATCAGAACTGCTGGTTCGTGCGATTCGAGTGTCGTGGATGTGGGATGCGCGTCGGGGTGGACCTGCCGGCCGTCGAGGCGGACGCACTTGTGGATCGGGTGATGTGGACAGACGATGCCAGGCATCGTCTTGAGCGAGTGCCGCCTTATGCCACCGCTCTCATTCAGGAGCAGGCGGAATCCTATGCGCGGATCCACGGTCATCGCGTCATCACCTACGATCTATTTTCCCAAGCGAAGGTCGGGGAGTCGATCCAGTGGGATGTGGAAGCGGAGCGACGGTTGAGCAATGTTCCACCTCCGGTTCGGACCATGGCTCGCATAGAACTGGAGCGCACAGCGGTCGAGAGGGGGCAGGGGCGCGTCACAGTGGCGCTGATGGAAGAAGTGAAAGCACGTTATTTCGGCATGGCCGTTCAAAAGTCATAACGCATGATCATGACACGTCGATCGACGCTCGCGCAGCGGCGTTCTGGTCTTATCCCGTAGCCATCACGAGATGTACACATGTTGCACCGAATGACTCTACGGGTGCTGCCGAGTCTAGCCCTGGCTGTTACCGAGAAATCGGTTCGTCAACGTAAGCGAATCGTCATGTTGGTGCCCGGCCTCGTCGCCTTCCTGCTCTATCGGATCGCGAAGCTCGTCGTGGATCTTGCCGAGCCGTTGACCCTCCTCGTCGCCAGCGGACTCATCGCTCTCCTCACTGCAGCATGCGCCTATCGGGCCGGTCGTCAGACTCCCTTTGTTCGTATTGTCGAGGAGGACCGAGCAGCTCGAGTACTGTGGGTGCTGGGATGGATTGGATTTGTCTATGGGCTGCAATTGTCCCTCCTTGTACTGGCGCTGCTCTGGCTGGCGGGCTATGACTACGGTCAGCACCCGGATGGTCCCGCCATGATGGCCATCATTATTTCCTGTACTGCGGTCGCTCGTGATGCCTTTGAGATTGGACACATCAGATGGCTGCAATCCAACGGGCGGCCTTTCGCAACATTTCCGGATGGAGCAACGTTTCGGAAATTGATGCATGAGGCGAGGCTCGCTCCGTCCAAGTGGTTTGCGAGTGGACTGGCCATATGTGGATTGGTCGCCCTGATGACCGCGACAGCCGTTGAGTCGCGGGTTGGGATCGTCGTTCAGTTGGGGATGGTCATGATCGCTGCAGGTCTTATCATGCTGTTCGCCTATCTTGACGGCCAACAGCGGAAGGAAGGTTGGGTGGCGGCTCTGGTCGCGACAAGTCCGGGCGAACTCCTCAAGTTCTGGTGGTGGCCGGGGTTGGCGTTTGCCTCCACCTACTACCTGGTCCTGTTGGGGGCGGTGCTCTATCCGCTTCACCGTGTGCGGCCCTCACCGCATCTGCTGGGCGTCGTGGTGGGGCTGGTCGGGGGGATCATGGGTTTGTACGGATACTATCTAGGCATTCGAAGAAACGTGGAGGATCGAGAGAGACAGGAAGTTCCGATTTCTCTGCTCCGGTGCCCGTTTGTCATGGGAATACTCGGCCAATCGAGTTCACGTTCAATGGACAAACCGGCCGCTCCGGAAACCCCAGCACGGTCTACGGCAACTTGAGTCAGCGGGGATGAAACATTGACTACGCGAGGCGCTGTGATGAATGGTTCGCGATGGGCATGCCTGGTTCTCGTCCTAGTGGGTGGGGGCGGTTTCCTGCTCCCCGATACCGGTATCGCGGTGACGGATCAGGCCACTGATCTGTATTTCAAGACACCCGGGAACGTGCAGGGGCCTGCTGCGCCTACCGCGGGTGAAATCCGTTATCCGCGATTTGGCTCGCTCGACAATCGCCTTCTGGTCTGGGTTGTCACCCAGCAGCACACATATTTTGGGGGTTTTGTACTTGCCTTACCGATCTTTTGCGTCTTGCTGGAGTTCCTCGGATTGACGGCTCGAAATCCAATACTGGCGCAACGGTATGATGGATTGGCGCGCGACCTATTGAAGGTCGCGTTGTTGGCGTTGTCCATCACCGCAGTGGTGGGCACGCTGATGTTGGCTCTTTTTATCGGCCTGTATCCGAGTTTCATGCGGTACATGGGGTCTACATTTAAACAGTTCATGCCGGTCTATGCGCTGGTCTTCGTCGGCGAAAGTCTTATGCTGATCCTGTATTACTACAGTTGGGACCGCATGATGAGGCCAGGCCTCAAGTGGGGCCATGCGACGATCGGGATCGTCTGTAACGTCTTCGGCACCTTGCTCCTTCTTCTTGCCAATGCCTGGGCGGCATTCATGATGGCGCCAGCCGGCGTCGATGCCGAAGGGCGCTACCTGGGGAACGCCTGGCATCTGCTCCATTCGGCCCTGTGGAATCCTCTCAATGTGCATCGCTTTTTAGCCGACATCATGTCGGGAGGAGCCGTCGTCCTGGCCTACGCCTGTTACCGCTTCTTTACCGGAAAGACACCAGAGGAGCGGGCCTATTATGACTGGGTCGGATATGTGTTCCTGTTTGTCACGGTGTGCGCCCTCCTGCCGATGCCGTTCGCAGGATATTGGCTAATGCGCTCGGTCTATGCGTACCGGCAGAGTATGGGCGTCACGATGATGGGAGGTTTGTTGACATGGCTGTTTGTCGTCCAAGCTCTGCTCATCGGAGCGCTCTTTCTCGGGGTCAATTATTACTTATGGCAAAGCATGGGCAGAATCAGAGGGGGAGAGCGGTATCAGCCCTACTTTCAATATCTCGTATTGGCGCTGATGGGGTGCCTCTTCATCTGGCTGACTCCCCATACCGTCATCATGACGGGGAGCGAGGTGAAAGCGATGGGAGGGGCTCAGCATCCGGTCGTGGGGAATTATGGAGTGATGTCCTCCAAGAACGGCGCGGTGAATGTCATGATCTGTATCACGGCGTTGAGTTTTATCATGTATCGCCGTGCGAATCGCACCATGACGATTTCCTGGGTCAAAACCGGCAACATATTGCTGGGAGTCATATTTGGGGTAGGGATCGCTCATATTATTTGGCTCTCGATCTATGGCTTTTATTTGCCGGCCAGCGTTCGCGTCGCCCTGTCGATGCCGCAAGCCGTCACGACGCTGTCCGTGGTGATCCTTGGAGTCGTCCTGAATCGTATGATGTTGCGGGGCGCGGTTTTGCACGGAGCGGTTGAGTGGGGCAAGATGTCGATGCGGGGGATGGTGGGATTGTTTGGATTGGCGGCTGCTTTTACCTGGGTCATGGGATTGATGGGCTACATCCGATCATCGGGCCGTCTGGCCTGGCATGTGAATGAAGTGATACCCGATGTATCGCCGTGGGCATTTACCCCCTCATTGAGCTTCGCGGCAAAAATGGTCACGGTCAACATGGTCGTTTTTTGGGGCGCTGTCTTGTTTCTGTTCTGGGTGTGCCAGGGGGGCCGCCAGCCAGTCATGCGTGAAGAAGCGAGTGCAGAGAAGGGCCCGGCCTTTTTACCGGCTCCCTCTCAAGAGGCCTGAGTCGGTATGAAAGGAAGATGATGGGAACGCGCGCGATGTTGTTGGGAATCAGTGTGGCCTGTGCCTCATGGTGTGGATTCATGCACGTGGAAAACGCCGTGGCTGCGGATTCTGGTAATGTGATCCTGGAAGATTTTCAGTCGAGGGATCAGGACGGATTCCCCAATGAATGGCAGCACGAGAACCAGCGTAGTCAGGCGAAGGGGCGTGAAGCCTACAAGATTCAATCAGATGGTCCAGGAAACTTTCTTGCTGCCAAAGATGCCGGTCAACGACTCAAAAAGAAGAAAATCGATTGGGATCCGAAGGCCTATCCGTTGTTGACATGGAGATGGAGACTTCACAAGGCGCCCACGGAGTCGGAACCGATCGCTGCGATCTACGCTTCGCTTGATACCGATCTCTTGTTCATCCCGGTCTTTACCAAATATATTTGGAGTGGAAGTAAGTCTGAGGGAACTGTGACGGAGGGCGGAATGTTCAGTGGGTCGGAAATCGTTGTCCAAGGAGGAGTGACTCCGCTCAATGAGTGGGTGGAAGAGCGGGTGAATGTCTACGAGGATTTCAAGCGTATACATCAGCATGAGCCGGCGGAAAAGGCATGGGGTATTTCCATATTTGCCGGTCCTGGCGTGGAGATCGATTTCGGGCCGATCACGGCGGTTTCGTCACGCTGACTGCATAGTCCACAATAGGGTCCCCTCGAAGGGTAGATGCAGCCCGTGTCATCTCGAAAAGTATTCGATATCGGCTTTGGTATCACGGTGATGGGAACCGTGGGTATTCTCATCGGTACGATAGCAGGAGACTCGTTGCTTCCGCTCACTGCCGGTCTTGGATTGCTCTTGGGGGCGGTCGTGGGATTTCTTGGAGGCCGGCGGTTTCTTGCGAGCATCCTCATCGGCACGGTGTTGGGAGGTGTGTTGGCATGGATGGTCGCAGGGGTCGAAAGGATTTCCGTGGGCGCCGGCGCGGGAGCGGCTATGGGAGGGTTTCTGGGGGTTCAAATTTCCATGCTGCTCGACATACGGGCTGCCCGTAAGTCTTCTCAGGAGACAGCAGATTCTCATACACCATGACGGGATTCAAAGCTCGAGAGGCTCGCAGGATATGGAAAATCGAGCGGTATTGATCGGATCCATCATATTCGTATTTGCATCGTTCATCCTCGTGATTGCCGGGTTGGTGTACGAATCCTACAAGGCCAAACAGATTCGGCAGATGGCGATGTCCGTCAGAACTGAAACGCAATCCACAGTTGCCGCCGTCCCACAGGACTTCTCGATGTACAAGACCGCGATTGGTGATGATGGACGGGAAATGGTTCAGATCCCTGAAGGTCCGTTCGTCATGGGAAGCAAGGATGACGACAGCGATCCCGACGAAAAACCTGAACATCAACTTTATCTGAAGGCGTTCTATATCGATAAGAAGGAAGTGACACACGAGGAGTACGAGCGGTTTGCCAATATGACCAAACGCACGAAACGGAGAATCGAGGTCTTTGAGGATGACCCTGCCAAACTCTTGAAGCCGAATTTGCCGGCGATTGCGGTCACCTGGGATGATGCTGAGGCGTATTGTAAGTGGGCTGGAAAACGTCTGCCTACTGAAGCGGAGTGGGAAAAGAGTGCGCGAGGCGAGGGCAAAAGAAGATATCCCTGGGGGAACGAATTTGTATCAGGAAACGCCAATATTGACGGAACTGAGGATGGATTTCGGTATCTTGCACCGCCAGGATCTTTTGAGGCGGGCCGCAGCGCCTATGGCCTGTATGACATGTCTGGAAATGTCGGGGAATGGGTTGCGGATTCGTATGAAGAGAATTTCTATCAGAAGTCGCCCTATCGTGATCCCAAGGGGCCTGAGCAAGGGGATCAGAAGGTGATTCGCGGCGGATCATGGCGCGAAACAAAAAAGAATGCTCGACCATCGAAGCGATTTCAAGCCAAACCGTGGCGACATGACATCACCGTCGGCTTCCGCTGTGCAAAGGATGTCGATACCGAGACGCTGGCCAAATAACAATTGGTCGCGCCATGCTTGAGACTAAATTCAAAGTCATCTTCCTGCTGGTCGTGCTGGCTGCAGCAAGTCTTCCCATTATGGGAATTCTCCGCGGCACGGTCCTCACTCCGTATGAGCAACTCAGCAGTGGCGAGCCGGCAAGCCTCCCTGTTGCCGACGTTCAGCCTGAACAGCCAGTTGCGGAAATCATGGTGCTGATTCCTGCAGGGCCATTCGTGAGGGGCACCGATAAGGGTGGCTTTGACGAGCAACCGCCACGTACGATTTATCTCGATGCTTTTAGGATCGATAAGTATGAAGTCACGAATTCGCAATACTCCGCATTTGTCGGAGCGACCGGACATCGGAAATCGGGCCCGCCCTCCCGATACGCCAAAAATATGGGACGTATGCGAGGAGTAAATCAACCGGTTGTATATGTGTCATGGGATGATGCACAGGCTTACTGCCAGTGGAAGGGAAAGCGTTTACCGACCGAAGCAGAATGGGAAAAAGCGATGCGGGGGACAGATGGCCGGTTGTGGCCCTGGGGCAATGTAGAAATTCCCAATGCCGCCAACTGGGCACGGGTCGATGACGGGCATGACGTGGCGGCTCCTGTGGGCATGGTGAAGAGTGACGTCAGTCCATTCGGGGTAATGGATGGGGCGGGCAATGTGATGGAATGGGTAGCTGACTGGTATCAAGAAAGTGCGTTTCGAGACGCGCCAGATAGAAACCCAGCAAGCCCCGAACATGGCAATTACAAGGTGTTGCGTGGAGCGGGTTATGCGAGTTCCGGGGCAGACCTTCGAATTACCAGTCGGGCCAAGATGGTACCGGATTTTCGTGATGAAACGATCGGTTTTCGGTGTGCTCAAATGGCCGGGAATGCAGGGCAATCAGAAGGCAATAAAGAGAGCAAAGTTACAGAAAATCAAAGTAGTAGAGGATGAGAAACACGGCCAAAATGATGTTGACAACCATTCCTGCCAAAACTATAATGTCGAACACTTTTGAGCTTTTAGTCATCAAATAATACCGTTTTTTTAAGGGTGTAAGGGTGAAAGAGACAATTTGATTAGCACAGAGTCGATGGTGTGTCAATTTGAAAAGTGTTACTAATAAACTGCTAGGAGAATCGTAATGCAAGCTGCTCAGAGCGACATCACACTCAAACTCGGGAAGATGATTTTCTACGTGACA
>JBEVJJ010000230.1:0-14763 GCA_040510255.1 Nitrospiraceae bacterium
GATCGAGCCCTTCTATGTCTATTACAAGAATAACTATGGTTCGGCCGACAATGCCGGACAGGGTCTCGGTACCGCCAAACACTCCAATCAAACCAGACATATGATCGGCAATCGGATCGAAATGAGAAAGGGCGGCTTCGACTTCTCGAATGAAATAGCCTGGCAATTCGGTCAGATGGGCCAAGCCGGGGCCTGTACAGGTGAGCAAAAGTGTTTGCACATCAATGCCTGGGCGACCAGAAACTGGATCGGGTATACCATGTATAACACCGTGTGGAAACCCCGCCTGGCATTTAATTTCGACTATGCGTCGGGCGACAGCCGCAACAACACCTGCGTGAGTGCCGCCACCTGTAAGACGGCCAATACCTTTGAAAACTTCTTCCCGACAAATCACATCCACATGGGATACATGGACGTCCAGGCCTGGAAAAACATGCTGTCCCCGTCAGTCAATTTTCAAATGCGTCCCACTGTGCAGGATCATTTCGAGCTCTGGTACACCAACCTGAACCTTGCCAATTCGAAGGATTGCTGGTATCGGGGAGCGCAGGGATGCTACGTGTTCTCCAATGCGAACAACACGAAGACCCACGTCGGCGACGAAATCGACGTGACATGGACCAGAATGTTTGCGGATGGCAAGGTGGCCGTCCAGGCGACCTATGGGACGTTGTTTGCTGGGGGGTATCTGACCAGCACGTTGAATCAGACGCAAAACCAGCATTGGGCCTATCTGTCGCTCTGGATGAATTTCTAGCGTCCGAAGCCCAGATGGCTGAGTCGCTCTTGTGAGGCTATTTGGTTGTCCAAGTGAACAGAAGGAGACACACGATGAAAAAACTCATATGTCTGACGTTGGGTGCGGCAGCATTGACGCTGACCAGTATCCCGGTTGTCGCGCAAGCTCAGCTGGCCGACGCGATTCAATTGGTCAACGAGGCGATTGTGGAATTGACCGACGCGCCGGGCTTGGGAAAGAGAACCACGGTGGATCCACTCAAACGGTGGGGCGCCGATGTGGGCGTCATCGATAGCGCTACGGCGAAGTTGGAGGATGCCGTGGGCAAGGCTCAGACTGGAGGAGCATCGGGGTCAGCCCTCCATCGCCTTGAAATGGCTCGGGATTATGGCAAGGCTCGCGAACATAAAGAAGCGAGACTTTCAGCGCAAGGGGCGCTGTTTCATCTCTGCCAGGGGAATAATGGGCAGGGACCAGGCTGCGACACGGTGCCCAAGTACGGAAGCTACACCGCCCCATAGGTTGCGGTAACAGATCGCCGGCAGATATCACGCCGCCGGTGTGCAAGAAGCCCCGCTGAGTTGACCCTCAGCGGGGCTTCTTTTTATCGAGATAGAAGCGAGCAGGACAGGCAGGGATTTCTGGTTAGTCGTCGAGATTCCCGGCACGAAGGAGAAGCTCTTTCAGTTCCCTATAGGTGTGCGTGACGGGAAACTGAGGAAATTGTGCCGCGATCTGTGGTGGCGGACGGAAGAAGAATCCCGCGTCGGCCTCGCCCAGCATGGCCGTATCGTTGTAGGCGTCTCCGGAGGCCAGCACAAGAAAGTTGAGGGTCTTAAGAGCCGCCACTGCATGTTTTTTTTGGTTCGATTGCCGGAGATGATAACGGAGGATTCGACCGGTCTGATCGATTTCGAGTTGATTGCAGAAGAGAGTGGGATTTCCTAGTTGCTGCATGAGAGGTTGTGCAAATTCGTAGAACGTATCGGAAAGAATAATAAGCTGGCATCGGTCGCGTACCCAGTCGACGAACTCTCGCGCCCCTTCCAGCGGGCCCATCGCAGCGATCACGTCTTGGATATTCTTAAGCGTAAGCCGCTGCTCATCCAGGATCGCCAACCGACGCGTCATCAGTGCATCATAATCGGGCATTTCTCGCGTCGTTATATTCAATTCTTCAATACCCGTGTTGATCTCGACACTGATCCAAATCTCAGGTACCAGTACCCCTTCTAGGTCCAGACAAACAATAACCGGTTTCTTCATCACCCTCTCCCTCGTGGCAGTCTTGTACGGTCTTGGTGAGCCTCACTTGTACGGGCCAATGAACCGGGATAATCACTCACTGGGCGTCTTGCGTCGATGAAGCTCGTGGCTCAAATACCGCCACACCTTATCGAGAAGTTTGTCGAACAATTCGTTTCCTGGCCACGTCCGATGGCAGTCCTCCTGGTGGCGTAGCGCCCAGTCGAGAGCGACGGGAAGCGGAATGAGACGTTCGGCGGTGCCGGTCAATTCTGCCCACAGGAGGCCAAAGGTGGTGGTCACCCGCACCGAGACGGGAAGGGCTTGGATCGCTGGATTCGTCAGATCTCGACATAACTCAGGTGGAGAGGTGACGAGCAATTCTCGGCAAGCAGCGGGTCGCTCCTCGTAGATCGTGCATTGTTCATCCTCCAAAAACGGGCAAGGTATGCGGAGCGCGTAATAGGCTCGATTCAATGGTTCAAGCGTGTCATCTGTGAGAGGACTGTCTGATTCCGCCACATCATTCAACGGCGCCAGTAAGCCTGCTTCATGCAGGCGGGCCTGCGATGACTCGATTCTGGATCTGAGCATGCGCTGTCTTTCCGCTGGGAGTCGATCATAGAACTGTTTGAAGGCGAAGGCTTCCGGTGCGGACAGCGGAACAAGCATACGGCAACAGGCGGCACAGCCTTTTTGGCAGGAGATGACTTGTCCTTGGTCGACTGCGCGGCCTTGTTCCAGTTCTTGCATTTGCCCGCCTATTGAACGCATGAGCGGAACAATTGCCGTGATAGGGATGAAGCCGGTCGGGACGGCCACTTCGGTGGTGACCTGTCCCGCGGGCGTGTTGAGGGACACGTGGAAATGATCGGCCGGTGAGGTCTTCATGTCAACTCAGATGAGGGGATAGGGGCCAGAGGACCGACCCAATGCAGATCACTGCCTTATCTCAATATATTGTTGGACATCATAGTGAAGCATTCCCCAAGCGGTCAACCGGCAGTTGCTCATCTGCAACTGATCATCGATAATCCTCCTTCACGTATGCATTTTTCTGGACATGTGATTGGCCTGCTGAAGGAGTATATGCGCGACCTGGTTGAGCAGGCTCGTCAGGAAGCAACGGCGCATGAGGCATTTGGATTCGCGGCAGTGCCGTACTCACCAGATCAGGCGGTCTCCGACCTTCTCGCGATATTGGATGATCGAATCGAGTCGGAGGGAGTGCAAGTCGGTCTTCCACAGGAGTTCTTGCATGATATGTGGACGGTCTGCGATCGAGCGCAAACGTTCATTAAGGATCAGGTTTGGCTGGAACAAAATGTCGGGCAGGTGATATCGAAAGCGCTCACAAGAGAACGGACCTATCTTGCGTTGATCGCATTTATTGAGCGCGAAGGGGGACAATCAGACTTGGGAGTATGAAGCATTGGGAGGGCAAGCCACTAGAGGGTACCGGCGATCCAATATACAAGGAGGCCGGCAAACTCATCGACAGCATGAGTCGAAATCGAAAGCGCGTGGACGGAGGGGAGAAAATCGAGAAGGGCGAGATGATCTAACCCTTCGCCTGGACGATCTCTTGCTTCATAGCCGCAGGGGACGGGGGTGACAGAAAACCCCTGTTTCTTGAAGAGAGCTACGGATCGCGGGAGGTGGAGGGCTGAGGTGACGAGCAAGATCGACCCCTTCCCAAGGAGGTGTCTCGCATTCGCCGCATTCTCATAAGTATTGCGGGAACGTTCCTCGGTCAGAATTGCATTGCCGGGGACTCCAAGGCGGAGGGCCCACCGTCTCATCTCTTGGGATTCAACAGGGCCTTTCAGGAAAATGTCCGAGTCGCCGCCGACGAGCAAGAGTCTTGGCGCAAGTCCTTCCAGGAATAGGTCTGCACCACAGGTGGTACGGTGCCTGGAATAGTCAGTTAGGGCGTTCTCCGGCCGAAGCGATCCTTTGGTATAGATGCCACCGGCCAAGACAACAATGGCATCATATTTCGACGTGGATGTGGAGTGAAAGGGAGGGTACCATCCTTCTAGAGCTGCGATCAGGATGCGGCCTGGAATCGGAGTAGCGACGAGAAAAATTAGTGCAACGGACGATGCCAACAACAAGCGAATCCATCTGACCCTTCGTGGTGAAGCAGGTAGGAGTGAAAGGAACAGCGAGAGGGTCATCAACGCGATAATCCAGGAGAGGGGATATAGAAGGTATTTCAGCAACTTATAGGTTGCAAATAGCACGGGGGAGAGTTCCATTCGACACTCCTTTGCCTGTGAGATTCCTGTTCAGCATACACCGCATGGCTGATGTCACCAAGCGTTCAGGAGGATTCTGTGAAGGAAGAATGTCGCTATTGGTTAGTGAAATCGGAGGCTGAAGTCTTTTCGATCGACGATCTTGAAGCTTCTCCGAGGCGAACGACCTACTGGGATGGAGTCCGCAACTACCAGGCCCGCAATTTCATGCGGAGTATGCAGGTGGGCGATCCGGTGTTCTTTTATCACAGCAATGGGAACCCACCTGCGGTGGCAGGGATCGCCGAAGTCGTCCGCACGGCCTATCCCGATGTGACCCAGTTCGATCCTCGAAACCCGCATTACGACCCGGCTAGCCACCGCGCTGCACCACGATGGGATATGGTCGACCTTCGATTTGTGCAAAAGTTTGCCGCACCACTCTCCTTGGACCTGCTGCGGCGGCAACCAAAGTTGCGTCAGATGGAATTGTTACGAAAAGGATCGCGCCTTTCCGTTCAACCCGTTCGCAAACAAGAATGGCAAGCCATTCTGGATTTGGTGTCACGAGTGCCGTCCGTCAGGAAATGACAATGTCCCTACAAACTGGACACGAATCAGCCCGTCACCGTCGGATCGTGAGAGGGAACTCCTGCCGGTTGCCCCAACCCCCAAGATGTGGGCGGTACCGCTCCATCGCTGGGGAAGATTATGTCTTGGCCTTCCCGTTGTCCAGATGACGGTGTTGCCAATCGAGCCAGGCGTGCCCCAGCTCATGAGCAAGGATATATCGGCGTCGTGTCACAGGGAGCCGCTTGCGGATGTAGATCGTTTTCGTGTCGTTGTCCCATATACCATCGGCGTTCGGGTCCCTGCGGTCCATATCCGAGTCGGTCACCTGCCGCACGATAATGTGATAGCCGAAAGGGAAGACAACTCTACGTGGTATCCGTGTCATACGTCATGCCTCGGGCAAGATCAGTGTTCGGTCGCTAATTAGACTAACATACCTCTAGAAGGTATCTCCCTAGCGATAAACGTCAATTCTTTCAATATGTTAATAGCCACGGTGCAAGGAAGTTATTGCGCTACGGACTTCCACAGTATCCGGCGGGCAGCGATCGTCTGTTGACTGCAAATGCGCCAGTGGAAGGTCGGGTACTCCCTCTTGGATTTCCAAGATCAACCTTCGTAGACAGATGGATGGCAGGCTAGGCTCAGGCGTCCGCTCCGGCGGAAGGACTGGCTACGAAATCAATCGCGTAACGAAATTTGACTTAAGCTTGCTCTCGGATGGGTTTGAGTGGAGTGATCAAACAGCTTATTTTGTTCTGATTGGTGAGAAAAGCGCCTGCTTGATCCCAATGCGGAAGGATTATCGGAAAAGGTCCCCTGAGAGAAACACAGGAGTATAATTCAACAGGGGGGTCTATGCGTACCGTGCTGGTCTTGGGAGCGGGGAAAATAGGGTCGCTCGTCACCTGCCTGTTAGGAGACAGCGACCAATATCGAGTACACCTGGCAGATCTGTCGTTGGATGCGCCCAAGCGGTTGGTCGAAGATTTGAGTCTGAGCACCGTGATTCCCTGTGTCCTCGATGTTCGTCGGGAGAGCATGGTGAAGGACTATATCCGCTCACATGGGTTTGACGCCGTCATCTCCAGCCTGCCTTATTATTGCAATCCATCCGTCGCCGAGATTGCGCAGACCAATGGGCTGCATTATTTCGACCTCACAGAAGATGTCGAGGTGACGAGCCGAGTCAGGACGATCAGCGCTGGCGCGGACCATGCTTTTGTTCCTCAGTGCGGGCTCGCCCCTGGGTATATCAGTATCGTCACCCACCATTTGATGACGCAGTTCGATAGCGTGGAGACGGTCAAGATGCGTGTCGGCGCCTTGCCGGTTCATCCCAGCAATGCGCTGAAATATTCTCTTACCTGGTCAACTGATGGTCTCATCAATGAATATGGGAATGTCTGCTATGGAATTGAAAATGGTCGCCGGGTCCGGTTGCTCCCCTTGGAAGGGTATGAGACGGTCGAGGTCGACGGGTTGCTCTACGAAGCCTTTAATACGTCCGGCGGACTCGGCACATTGGCGGATACATACGAAGGCTCCGTCCGGACGATGAACTATAAAACGCTCCGGTACCCGGGACATTGCGAAAAAATCCAACTTCTCATGAACGATCTCAAGCTCAATGAAGACCGTGCAACCCTTAAGGCGATACTCGAACGAGCCATCCCACAAACACTTCAGGACGTTGTGTTGATCTATGCTGCGGTCACAGGCCTGCGTCATGGTGCCCTCTTTGAAGAGAACTACGTTCAGAAGATCTATCCACAGAAGATTCGTGGCCGGTTATGGTCGGCGATACAAGTGACGACGGCGTCAGGGCTGTGCAGCGTCGTTGACCTTGTGCTGCAACACCCTTCGCACTACGCAGGATTTATCACACAGGAAAGCTTTCCGTTGCAGGACATTCTAAGCAATCGATTTGGAAGCTGCTTCCGGACTGGTGACAACGATGACTAGCGGCGAAATTCTTCACTCGTTGGGGTTGAGCCCCGTCAATGCCGGCGGGAGTTCCTCTTCCCGATTTTGGACCGCTACCAGCGGTGCAGATCTCATCGAGTCGTATAACCCGGCGACGGGAGAAGTGTTAGGCGCCGTAGCAGAATGTTCTGAGAAAGACTATGCCAGGCTTGTGGATGATGCAGGAAGGGCCTTCGAACGATGGCGAATGGAACCCGCGCCAAGGCGCGGCGAGATTGTCCGGCTGATTGGCCAGGCGCTTCGGGAGAAGAAGGACCTTCTTGGAACACTTGTGTCGCTGGAAGTCGGAAAGATCAAGGCGGAAGGTGACGGAGAGGTGCAGGAGATGATCGACATGGCTGATTTTGCGGTCGGCCAATCCCGCATGTTGTACGGCCTGACGATGCATTCCGAGCGTCCTCGGCACAGGATGTATGAGCAATGGCACCCCCTCGGGACGATAGGGGTCGTGACAGCGTTCAATTTCCCCGTCGCGGTGTGGGCGTGGAATGCATTTATTGCGGCGATTGCCGGCGACACAGTGCTATGGAAGCCGTCGCCTAAGGCTCCACTTTGCGCGATTGCTATTCAGCACATTTGTAATCAGGTGATGGAGGAGCAAGGTTGTCCCGGGGTCTTTTCGCTCTGTGTGACACGTGACAAGCATCTGATTGATAAGATGGTCCAAGATGAACGCTTGCCGCTGATCTCGTTTACGGGATCCGTACCCATAGGTCGACAGGTCGCGGAAGTGGTGGCGCGTCGTTTGGGGCGCAGTCTTCTCGAGTTGAGCGGCAACAATGCGGTCGTCGTAGATGAAACGGCAGACCTGAATCTCGCGACACGGGCCATCGTATTCGGTGCGGTCGGAACAGCCGGACAACGATGCACGACGACACGGCGGCTCTTTGTCCATGAATCGCGTTATGACGACCTCATCTCCAAGTTGGTGGTTGCATACAAGCAGGTGACCATAGGTGATCCGTTGCAACCGGGAGTGCTGATGGGGCCATTGATCGATCGCGCCGCGGTCGACGCCTACCTGACGGCTCTCGCCGAGGTGAAGAGAGACGGTGGAGAGGTTCTATACGGCGGTCATGTCCTCGACGGCTCTGGTAATTTTGTCGAGCCGACTATTGTACGGGTCAAGAGTCAGGGACCGGTTGTCCAGCGGGAAACGTTCGGCCCAATTCTCTATGTGCTGACCTACAGCACGATGGCGGAAGCGATCGCGCTTCACAATGGCGTGCCGCAGGGGCTGTCTTCAGCGATCTTTACGATGAACGTGCGTCATAGTGAACAATTTCTCTCCGCGGTGGGCAGCGATTGTGGTATTGCGAACGTCAACATCGGCACCTCTGGCGCTGAGATCGGTGGCGCGTTCGGCGGAGAAAAGTCGACGGGTGGCGGACGCGAAGCCGGGTCTGATTCCTGGAAGGCCTACATGCGTCGGCAAACCAACACGATCAATTGGGGCCAGGATCTGCCGCTGGCTCAAGGGATCACGTTCGAACGGAAAGAGTAAAGGAGACTTCCATGATACGGGGACAGGAATTGGATGCTCTCATTCACAGGATGACCGACGAATATCTGAAGGGAAATCATGCTGCTCGTATCGTCAACGAGTCGCTTACCGAGGTTGGTATCGGTTTCTCGCCGGTTGTCGACCACCTAACCATACGCACGGCAGACATCGATACACGCGCGGAGGAATTTGTCACTCTCGGCTATGCCTATTCGGAGACGCTCGAGTTCGATGATTGGTATGCGAAAGTATACAGGTGCCCTGGGTACCCGGCCCTATTCGTAGATCAGGCCTATCCAGATGAGCGCGGCAAAACCAGTATCATTCCGGCATGGGTCACACAGTTTGGAGATCGCGTCTTTCATCATCTTGCGATTCGAGTGCATGACATTGAGCAATCCATAGCCAAGCTTCGGGCCAGAGGTATTGTCTTTGTTGGACAGATCGTCGGGGCTCGTGGGGGAAAACTCCGGCAAATCTTTACCACGCCAGAAATGGTAGACGGGCATCCCTTCTCAGTCTTGGAATTGGCCGAACGACATCAGGGATATCAAGGATTCTCTCCACCCCAAGCAGACAGCCTCATGAGAGCAACCATCCACGCATCATAAGCAAGTCGTCTCCTACCTTCGATTCAAGAACAAGCCAATGCGCGATAGGAGCAGGAAAGTCTCATCTACCATGAGGCAGCGGCCTGTGCTATTCTCCGACCAATCCATTGGCCTGGGAAAGGAGGCGCTATGCGGCATTGGACTGTGTACATTGTAGGTGCACTCGTGCTGAGTCTGTTCGCCGGACGCATGTTTTTCGATGGTCCGTTGTCGGCTCAGCTGCGTGCAGAGGACGGAGCGTCAATGGGAATGATCACCCTCGATGGAATGACTGTTCCGGATATCAGTCCTCTGCCGGCGTACGTGCCTGTTCCTCCTACCAATCTGAGTTATGACCAAAAGGTCGATTTGGGTCGGCAGTTGTATTTTGATAGTCGACTCTCGAAGGGCAACGGGATCTCCTGCGCTTTTTGTCACAATCCTGGTACCGGATTCGCCGATGTCAGGCAGTTTTCTATCGGTACAGTTGGTCAGGCGGGCGGGCGACAATCTCCAACAGTTTACAATACAGCGTTCAATCTTTTCCAATTCTGGGATGGTCGTGCCGGTTCTCTGGAGGAACAAGCGATCGGGCCGATTCATAATCCCATTGAAATGGCTGAAACACACGCAACGGTTGTCCCGAAAATTGCAAAGATTCCTGGATATCAGAAGCAATTCCAGCTCATTTTTGGAGGAGGGGCGAGTCTTCAGCATATTGCTGAAGCCATCGCGGCGTTTGAGCGGACGATCGTGTCGCAAAATTCGGCCTTCGACAAGTATGTTTTGGGTCAGAACAATGCCATGGACAAAAATGCCGTCCGTGGGATGGAACTCTTTCGAGGAAAAGCCCGATGCATACTTTGTCACAATGGTCCCAACTTTACCGACAACCAGTTTCACAATCTCGGAGTTCCGCAGGAGGGGCCGCTCAAGGAGGACCTTGGCCGTTTCAACGTGACTAGACTGGAGCGTGACAAAGGTGCGTTCAAGACACCGACATTACGGAGCGTCACCGAAACCGCTCCCTATATGCATGATGGGGTTTTCAAAACTCTGGCGGAAGTCGTAGACTTTATCGATAAAGGCGGGAACGCCAACCCGAATTTGAGTCCGCTGATGAAGCCGCTGACTCTTGCCGACGACGAGAAGAGTGATCTCATTGCATTCCTCAATGCCCTTACCGGAGCACCTCTCAAGATCATTGTGCCCAAGCTACCAAAGTAAAAGGGAAGCAGAATACGCCGGAGGGACACGAATGGTTTCCAGGCTGTCATCTCACAGTGGCCTACAGTGATGCAGGCCCAGATTGTTGATGCCAAAGCTCACCTCCATGATCAGTCCCCTTCCCGTCGCGACGCAATGAATGAAAGGGATGAGCCTATTTGAAGGCAAGCTCTTGCATCGCGTTGCGGATCAGACGTGGTGATTGACATCGATCCGTCGTCGCTGCAAAAGAGTGGGAGACCAGATACCCAGTCGAACCTCGATGTACGTAACAGCCGCATCGACCCCTAGCAACAATCCGGTAACGCACTCATCGTGTACAGTGACCGGAACCGCACACAAAGCGCGTGTCAGATTCCCCATCGAATAATCGTGATTGTAGGCTGCGATTGTCCTGTAGAGGATATGGAGTCAACCGAACAGGAAAAAGACTAAATGAAGTTTGCTGGTCCGGTTGTCAGACGTGATGATCAAGCAAGAATCGATCAAGGCGTAAGCGTTCTTGAGCAGGAAGACGAAGAAATTCCACCCCGAAATGTGTTCCCCTGACCCAGCGAACAGCGGCCAAATCGACGTCTATGGATGGAACATGATCCGGCAGAAGAAGTCGCAGTTTCATGTAACTACCATCGAGGACGCTACGCTCACATTCTACCGTGCAACCGGCCGGCGAAAGATTGAGCAAATAGCCTTCCCCGATGGAAGGAACGCCGGCGAACATCACGGGACACGTCATGGATAGTCTGTCTCGTGCCCTCTGAAAGTGTAGTGTCGTTTCCACATCCATCATGGCGATTGGTCCACATTAGTCGGCGTGAGGTGCGGTCAGTGTATGCCCGCCCACGTTGAAATAGTATCCTGCCTTCGAGGGGAAGAAATAACCTATGGGAGGAAAAGAATGACCCAGAACAATATGGAGGAAATGATAATACGATGGTTATTAGACTCTAACCTGTTGCAAGCACCAAGAATTAGGAAGGTTGCTAGAGATAGTAGGTATCATTTCCTAGAGGTTGTGGAGGCGGTAGAGCGAGCACCGCGCGTAAACAACAAGCTAGCTGACTACTCTTGCCACCAGACCAGTCGAATGAAATAAAACCCCGCAAGATAGGTCGTGACAATAGCTGTGGCCCAAAGCATGGTGAATTCTCCCTTCATGCATCATTTCGTGTAGTGTTTTCGAGTCGTTCTTGGATCACACCGGATGACACCAGCAATTTGGATGCCACTGTGGTGGGAAGCTCTTGGATGGCTGAAGTTTCATGAGTAACCATGCTTTTGCGGTCGCTTTGCCATGGCGTGCTTGTGGAAAATGACGTGGTCCTCCTGTATCTGTTTTGATAAGCGATGCATCAGTTCGGATACTAGAGTAGGCATTCATTAGTTTCAGAGAGTTCGGGAATGGATGGAATGCATAATCAGTGGGATTGCCTGACGCGAGATCGTGTCTACATTCGCGGGTTAAACACAGGAACGCACTTCCTCAGCTCTGGTGTAATAAACGGGGGAAGGTCAAGCCAATAATAAACCGCCCCTGCCAAATTATCGGTATGTGTTGATCTCTCCCTTGCGGATAGTACACACTGCCTCAAGTTTGTCGAAACGACGTATGTGATGGGTGACTGCTGATGATGAAAGTCTTCTTTTGTTGTCCACTGATCCTGTTGGTCATGTGGATGTTGCCAAGAGTAATTCTGGATGCCGCAGGACAAACATCCGGTGTTCCTTCTGCAAGTCCACAAACTCTTGGCCCTCAGAATTTACAAGGAGGCTCGCAGGTTGCGTCTCCAGTAACAACGGGTCAAACTACCTCGACAGTGACTCCGGCAACTAACCAGATATCCCCTTCTACAACAACGACTTCATTTAGTTCGGTTGGTCGCGGAATGCCAGGGATGCCTGGTGGCCCTCGAATGGGGTCGCCTGGGGGAGCCCTCGATCCAAGTAGCAACTACATGACTCCGCCTATCGTCGGACCGCTCTTTTGCGATCCTGCGCTCAACCTTCCTTGCTAGCCCGTACGTCCTCGTACTAACCGAGCGATTCAGACGCAGTCACAAGAGTGTGTGAGCAGTATCTTCTAGTATCGCTAAACTATACGTAGTACATCTAGGGCCTTAGTTCCCTGGCCGCTGAGTCGTGCATGGTAACGTGGGTGAACTTGACACGCAGGAGAGCTAATGTAATGTGGGCACAAGGGGCACGACTCGAAGGGTGAGTCTGCCTCCTGGCTTGTTTGCCGTGATTCCTCAGACATTCGCGAGAGGGGCGAGAATGTCCATACCAACCGGTCCGCCTCAGTATGATCCTCAGAGTCTTCTCAACTCGCAGCCGGTGATCATTACAGTCATTGATCCGGCCACATTCCAAGTTCAGTTTCAAAACCAGACTAGCTTGAAGAAATTCGGTGACATCACCAGCATGCCTTGCTATGAAAAGATCGCGGGTTGTCCTGCCCCCTGTTCATTTTGCAGAATGCCTGAGGCGTTGCAATCAGGCGAAATCGCCCACAATGAAGTCGAGTTGCCCAATGACCAGTTTTTATCGGTCCAATGGTCGAAGACAGTTACCTCGTCGGGCCGAGTTCATGTGATCGAAACTATTACGGATATATCTGAGAAGAAAAGAATAGAGCGAGCTCTACAGCAGGTGCAAAAAATGGAGGCAGTAGGTCGCCTAGCCGGAGGCATTGCGCATGACTTCAATAATTTATTGACCGTAATCAATGGATACAGTCAGATTCTATCCGAAGAATTGGCAGGACATCCAAGTGGCAGGTCGTTGGAACTTATCAAGCAAGCGGGGCACCGGGCAGCCGCACTTACTAAGAAAATTCTTACATTTAGCCGACACCATGCATTTGAACAAAAACCGGTGCAATTGAACGCGATTATCAAAGACATCGCGGATCTCCTAAAAAGCCTGATCGGTGAACATATTAAGTTAGCTGTCTCGATCGATCCCTCCGCAGGGAAAGTACTGGCGGATCCTATCCAGCTAGAACAGGTAGTACTTAACCTGCTCGTCAATGCACGTGATGCCATGCCCGAAGGAGGTGTCATCTCTGTTGAAACTACAAACGCCGCTCTCGACGCCGCCTACGTAAGGCAACATCCTGGATCGGTCGCAGGACAATATGTAGTCCTAACTGTTCGTGATACCGGTTGTGGAATGGACGCAGAAACCCAGGCCCACATGTTTGAGCCGTTTTTCACCACCAAACAGCAGGGCCAGGGTTCCGGTCTTGGCTTAGCTACGACGTACGGAATTGTGAAGCAGTGGAACGGGTATATCGACGTGTCGAGTTCGCCCGGATGCGGGTCTGTTTTTAAGATCTTCCTACCGCGGGTGGAAGCGGTCCTGCCAGAAACTCCAACAAGGACTGCTCCAGATGCGAGACAGGAGTCCAGAAAGACTATTCTTATTGCGGAAGATGAATCTGCTGTAAGGGCTCTTCTCGCCAAGATTCTCTCAGAGAAAGGTTATGAGGTTCTTGAAGCAGCGGACGGGATGGAGGCGTTGAAGCTAATGCAGCAACATGCATGCTCATGTCATTTGGTGATCACGGATGTCATCATGCCTAGATTAAACGGCCCCGCACTAGCGCAACATCTGGCTGCGTTGAGCCCTAGTGTCAAGGTTCTCTTCATCTCGGGCTATACGGGTGATACCGTATTCACGAATGGCGTGGGAAAAGATGCGTGCTTGCTCCAAAAGCCAATTATGCCGCAAGCGCTAACCGACAAGGTTGAAGAGATTCTGTCCAATTGTTAGCCATTGGCCATGATATGGCTCTTCTGATTGCCATTCAGAGACCATGCACAATGAGGGGTAAGCCTCTAGCCGTCCGAGGTGGGCTAGCGTAAACTGATTTGTTAGGCCTTATGATTCTGTGATTGAAAATGGATATTGAGCGGGGAAATACTAGTAGTTCAATCGAAATGTGTATGACTTGCGCACATTGCCCGGGGTCGGACTCATGACGACTCTTCGCGCCCACCTGTACTGGACTGAGTGTGGCTAGCTGGTGTGACCTACCATGCATCACCGCCCAACAACACAATCGCTTCGCTCCAGGTCGTACTTATTCCATGGCGAGAATCTTTGTACCCTACTATATGCCGCAGACGACACTGATCCTCAGTGGACATGCGGATTAGTTCTAGCCCAACCAGCATGCCTCCTAATCGACGAACGACCGCCAATGCGATGCGTAGCGGAGCATGGCTTTCTGAAAAGCGCAGCTGCAAATGCAGGTACTGTCCGACCTTTAAGGTGGCTGACGTTTCGATCAGGCACCCCGGGACCGAAAGGTTCACTACCCGTCCTTCCCCCACAACTCCATCTGCTGAAAACGTCACGACACATTTGACTGGAGTCCGCGAACTGTACCGGTTGTTCATGATCGTCCTTTCTTACAGACGGTCTGTCCTTGGACAGGTACTGACCACATCAAACCGTACTTGAACTTCATGGGCCAATGGCATGGGTAGCGTTCCAAGCTGGGCTAAAAGGAATGTTTGGAGGATAGCAGTCAGGGTTGATTCTGGCATTACTCTGTTGGTTTACCCCGAAGGAATGGCAGTGACTCGGTCTACCTCCTCCGATGGGTGGTGTCAATGTACTATCCCGCAGGACATAGCAGGGCCGCAAAGT
>JBEVJJ010000231.1:0-7048 GCA_040510255.1 Nitrospiraceae bacterium
CCACGGTGATGTGGTGGTGTGGGGAGGCCCGGCCAGGCTGCGATACCATGGCGTGATGCCGCTTGATGAAGGTCATCACCAGTTGGTCGGCCGCCGCCGGATCAACCTGACGTTCCGCCAAGCTCGGGAAGGGTAGAATCTCAACTAGGGAAGAGATCGAATGACGCGCGCGGGGTTGCCCACGACGACTTTGCCCGGCGGGACGTCACGCAACACGACGCTACCTGCGCCAATCACGCTGTTGTCGCCGATGGTCACTCCCGGCAGGATGATCGCGCCGCCTCCGATCCACACGTTCCTGCCTATACGGATCGGGCTCGCAGACTCCAAACCGTCACGGCGGGCGGCCGGATCGGTCGGGTGGTGCGGGGTATAGAGTTGCACGGCGGGACCGATCTGCACGTCATCGCCGATTTCGATCGGGGCGCAGTCGAGAAAGACGCAGTGAAAATTGATAAAGACGTTCCGTCCGAGACGGATATTGTAGCCATAATCGCACATGAAGGTCGGTTGGATGACGGATCCCTCCCCGATCCCGCTTATCACCTCGCGAAGGAGCAAGGTGCGAAGCTCCTGGCTGTCGTCCGGCATGGCATTGTAACGGGCCAACATGCGCTGGGCGCGGCGGCGCTCAGCGACCAATACGGGATCTGCCGCATGGTAGAGCTCGCCTGCGAGCATCTTCTCTTTTTCCGTCTTGTCAGACATCCAGACCTCAGCTGATGAGAGCTGATGACTGATAGCGTATAGTTCCTAGCGGATTCAGAGGCGAATATTTCCAACTCGACTCAAGAAGTCGTGCGGCTATCAATAATCTACCCACGGTACCCTCCTTGATCATGCCGGCGGCCCGAGCCTGACTCCGACTTCGTCGAGATGCCCGAGCAGATCGGAAGGGTCCTGATACACGCGATAGGCGCCGGCCCGCTCCAGTTCTTCACGGCCATAGCCGCCGGACAGCAACCCGACCGCCAGTGCCGGCGCGCGCCGCGCGGCCAGGATATCCCAGACACTGTCGCCGACAATGATGCACCGATTCAGAGACACCGCCACTTTCTCCGCCGCCGCAACAAACAAATCCGGGTCTGGTTTCGCATAGCGGACATCGTCGCGCGTCACGATCGGGACGTCCGGGCGCAGCTTGAGCAGATCGAGTGTCGGCCTAGCGGTCTGCAGGCGCCCGCTTGTCGCGATGGCGTAGGGCACCCCACGCGCGGAGAGTTCTGCCAGCAGCTCACAGGAACCCGGGAGCACGCGAACGGTGTGGGCTAATCGATGATAGGCGTCCGTATGGGATCGTTGAATGCGCTCGATTTCCTCAACCGATACCACCCGGCTGACTTCGCGCAAGAGGGCATGAATCATCAAGCCTCCGCTCATGCCGATCTGTCGATGGATCCGCCACACCGCAAGTTCCAGTCCGGCTATCTGCATGGCTTCGCGCCAAGCCAGGACATGCTGATACACGCTATCGACCAGCGTGCCGTCCAGATCGAACAAGAAGGCTACCGGCTGAATATCTCGCGATCCGACCATCATCTGGAACCCGCGACGGCTTGGATCTTATCCATTCGTCTCCGATCAAGATCAGGCCATACCCTAACATTGCCGGATGCTCCACGCAAAAGTTTGTTTCTGAGACCATCATCCTCGACGCCCTCAGCGTATCCGTCGCTCCTTCATGGCAAGAACCGGACACCCCGCCAATCCCCTCCTCCTCTACTCCGCCGGCATGGCAATACCATCGGCCAACGTAAAGGTGGTATAAAACTTTTGGCTCGACTGAATCGATAGCGCCGAGGTCCGCGACGCGAAGAACAATGAGGCGCACGGCGCGATGAAGAAAGAGCGCCATGTTCGTGCGCGCCGGCGAGTCGGTGAGCCGGCAGTGTCCCCGCGTGCGAGACGGTGAACGCCCAGTGTCTTGAAAGGTGAATGAGCTCAAAGAACTCCAGCACGAGACCGCTGCCGAACTCGCCGCGCTGTTGCCCTCTATCCTCGACAAAGCCTTCAAGGGGGAACTCTAGATCCATGCCAACGGGGGCTTGCATTAACGAGCACAAACGCCGCGGCCACGCGTCGTCGCACATCCGCCAAGTTTCACGTGAAGGAACTGAGCAACCTTTTTTCTGCAATCCTCTGCTTGTTTACAGTACCAGGCGATGCCAGACTCAGCGAATAACTGTGTCCGGAATTCGTCGGAGGCTATCTGTATCGCTTCGACGGACTCGGCGCGTGTAGGACTTACCAGCATCAGTGAAATAGGCAGGGACATCGAACTCCTCGATAGCATTCTTACACGTACATGCTGAGAAGAAAGCAGGGAATACAGCTCCAAAGGAGGCGTTCATGCCAAAAGCCATCTGGAATGAGATGACATTAGCCGAAAGCAATGAGGGCCAGGTGGTCGAAGGGAATTACTATTTTCCACCCCAGTCACTCAAACAGCAGCACTTCAAACCGAGCACGACGCATACGACATGTGCTTGGAAAGGAGAGGCGAGCTATTACGACATTGTGGTGGACGGGAAGATCAATAAGGACGCGGCTTGGTATTATCCTTCACCCAAAGAGGCGGCCAAAGACATCACAGGATACGTGGCCTTTTGGAAAGGAGTACAAGTCGATGATCGCTAAGACGGCTGGTTCTAGTGCCGTCAGAGATGCTCTTTCCCAAGCTCGTGCTCGCAGCGATGCCTGGTTCGGCCAGAGGCGTTTTATGAGCGACCGGTTCCCGAGCGCCACCGGATAATTTTCTACCGTGGACATCTGGAGGCGTTTGACTGGAATCTCGTGAGGCAAGCGGCAGGGTAGGAGTGCTGGCGGCATTTGCACCGTTTTTCGTGCACTGGCTGTTCATCCCCTTTGCCATCGTCAGCGTGGTCGTATCCGCAATCGTGACTGGCATGGCCCCTGAGGGCACAAGGGGGAAGAGTACGGCAGGACTCATCTGCAGCGGCATCGCTGCCATCTTCGGGCTCGTTCGTCTGATTACTGCCTCCTACGCAAAGGGTTCCAGTTTGGACAAGATGGTGGGGAGAAATTCCGTAACCGTCGGATGGATATGCATGGCGCGCTGTACGACCGTATACGGCGCCTTCGCATACATGATGTCCAGCAACACGTGAACGACTTCATCGCCTCCGGTCCCAAGAATCGCCGCACCCAGAATGTGTTTTGTTTCCGCATCAACCGAGATTTTGATGAACCCTTGAGTTTCTCCCTTCTCAACAGCCCGGCTCACTCGGCTCATCGGATGTTTCGTCGCGAGTGCAGCACGCCCAGACTTCCGTACTTCGGCGTCCGTCATGCCGCATCGGCCTAGCGGCGGATCTGTAAACAAAGCGTACGTCTGGATTCGGTCTGACACGCGGCGGTGGTCTCCGTTCAGGAGATTGTCCGCAACGATCTCGTAATCGTTGTAAGACGTATGCGTAAAGGCGCCGCGGCCGTTGCAGTCACCCAGGGCCCAGATGCCGGGCACGTTCGTTTGCAGTTGATCGTCAACGATGATGTAGCCGCGTTCGTCGGTCGTAACCCCGGCCCGGTCGAGACCCAGGTCGTTCGTGTTAGGAGTACGTCCCACCGCGAGAAGAACATGAGTGCCTACTACTTCCGGCGGACCTTCATCGCATCCGATGCCGACGGCGATACCGCTGTCGCGCTTCGCCAGTGTGATACATTTCGCATTCAATCGAATCTGTATCCCCTCTGTCACCAAAATTTGGCGCACGGCTTCGGAAATATCTTCGTCTTCACGCCCAATCAGGCACGGTCCCATCTCGACGATCGTGACTTCACTCCCGAAGCGGCGATACATCTGACCGAATTCCAACCCGATATAACTTCCGCCGACGATGACGAGATGTTCCGGCAAGAAATCGACATCCATCATCGATGAGTTGGTGAGAAATGGGACATCCTGAATCCCCGGCATCGCGGGAACAGAGGCGCGTCCGCCAACGTTGATGAAAATTTTGTGAGCTTGCAGGACTTCATCCTTGACCACAACGGTGTGGGACGACTGAAAGCGGGCATGGCCTTGGATGACCGTACAATTTTTGAGCCCTCGCAACCATTCCTCCACGCCTCTGTTCGATCGTCCGGACACTTCATCCTTGCGTGCTTTCACACGTTTCATATCGACGCCCACATCGCCATTGACAGCAAAACCATATTCGGCGCCTCGGCGGGCCACATGGGCCGCGTACGCGCTGGCCACGAGCGTCTTTGTCGGGATACATCCCGTATTCACACAGGTGCCGCCAAACTTGTGGCGTTCAATAATGGCGACTGTCATGCCCGCGGCCGCAAACCGCGCAGCCAAAGCCGGGCCCGCCTGGCCGGTCCCGATGATGATGACATCGAAATGCCGCGACACGGGGCACCTCCTTTAAGGAAGATCGCAGGCCACCTTCGAGTCGCCGCAGATCACGATGCCGTCATAGTTGCTCACGTCGGCAATTCCGTCCCGGCCTGCTCCGCCACCATGTACGCCGCATACCACTCGGGCCAGTTTTCGTCGCGCTGTCCCCCCAGTGCGTTTTTTTCGTGCTCTCCGTGGGCAGCTTCCGCGCGCCGAAACGCGCTCGCCAGATCGCTCACCGACGCGAATGTCGTCGTCGCGGGATCGATCCGACCCTCCAGCCGCGTCGTGACCTCCTGGAACAGCCAGCCGTTGCCGTCCGGATCACGGAACGAGGCGAACGACCGGTAGCTGCCGTGCTTGGGATCCGGACCGCTGACCCGGACACGCCCAAACAGGTACGGCTCGTCCGTCCCAGCGTACACGCCGGCGTTGTGGAACGTCTCGCTGACCTCGACGCCGCGACCGATCAGCTCTTTGCGGGCGGCCTCGATGTCGGAGACGATCAGGTAGAGGCCCTGGGCGGAGCCGGGCGCGGCCGCGGTGACGTTCTTGCCGAAGATGACCGAGCACCCGGAGCCGGGCGGCGTGAACTGGAGCACGCGGAAGCCCTTGCCGTCGTCGAAGTCGGCGTCGAGGCGCCACCCGAGCTTCCCGCTGTAGAACTCTTTGGCGCGGTCGACATCCGAGACGGGGATGACGACTATCTCGAACTTCGTGTCCATTCTCGCGGCGATCGCGTTGCTGGTCGCGTTGCTACTACGGACTTCAGTGGTACTCATGGCTGCCTCCTATGTTGAGCAGAGTGGCCGATAATGTCGTTCCTCGTAGAAATTCATATTGTCTATAGATCCATCCTGTTGGAACCGCTGTCCTCATTGATCGAATTTTACCGGCCAGACTAGGCCGCTCGGCCGGGACTGTCAACCACATTGGTATGATAGTCGTCGGTGTGATTAATCAAGGAATTTTAATGAGGTAATCCCAAAAAAGCGCAATCGCTATTTGAGTCGAATGACTATTCGGCCCACCGATTGTGGGCTTTCTCCTTGTTCCTTCAACTTGTAAAAGCCCCTATAAAACTGAGGGGTGCATAAGGACCCGGCTTGGTGTTATCGTTCACCCAAAGAGGCGTCTCAGGACATGACACGATACGTGGCGACCACTCATCTCGCGCAGGTGCTGGCTCACGCTCGCGCAGGCACCGATGCCTTATTCGGCCTGGTTCGGCCTGAGGCTTTTTATGAGCGACCGGTTCCCGAGCGCCACCGGATCATTTTCTACTTCGGGCATCTCGAGGCCTTCGACTGGAATCTCATCAGCCAAGCGGCAGGGGCTCCGTCATTCCATCCGGAATTCGACCAACTCTTTGCGTTCGGGATTGATCCGAAACCAGGGCAACTCCCACAGGACGAGCGGTCGGATTGGCCCGAGCTATCGGCGGTCCAACAATACAACCTTCACGTTCGGCAGGTCATCGACGATGTCTCGAACCAGATATCGGAACAGATGCTCTCCGTCGCGCTTGAGCATCGGCTGATGCACGCCGAAACCCTTGCCTATCTCCTCCATTCCCTGTCGACCAACCAGAAGAATATCCCGCTGGTGGCGCCACTCCCACCAAGCCCATCCCCCATTCATGTCATGATGGAAATTCCTGCCGGCACGGTCACGTTAGGTCAACCACGCGAGCACCCCAATGGCCAACATCAGTTTGGATGGGACAACGAATTTGAGAGTCACGAGGTCTCTGTCTCGGCATTTGCCATGAGCAAGTACAAAGTCACGAATGGAGAGTATCTCAAATTCGTTCGCGCCGGCGCCAAGCCGCCGCATTTCTGGACGTGGCACGAGGGCCAGTGGTGCTGGCGAGGCATGTCGGGATTAGTGCCATTGCCATTGGATTGGCCGGTCTATGTCACCCATGTGGAGGCGTGCGACTTTGCGGCCTGGAACGGAAAGAAATTGCCCACCGAAGCGGAATTTCATCGGGCAGCGTACGGGACGCCGCGTGATGAAGAGGAACGATCCTATCCATGGGGCAATGACCAGCCGGATACCGGGCGGGGAAACTTCAATGGGAATCGATGGGATCCTGTTCCCGTGACTGCGACCCCACTGGGAGACAGCGCATTCGGAATTTCCCAACTGGTCGGCAACGGATGGGAGTGGACTTCCACGGTCTTCCAGTCTTTTCCCGGATTCCAGCCCCTCTCGTTTTATCCCGGATACTCGGCTCGCTTCTTTGACGGCGGGCACTATGTCCTCAAAGGGGCGTCCTCGCGGACAGACGCCAGTTTGCTGCGTCGATCGTTTCGCAACTGGTTCCGGCCCAACTACCCGTCTGTCTATGCCGGATTTCGGTGTGTGGAGAACTAATATGATGCTCTCACAGACGGTACAAACCGACGCGCTCCGAGAGTTCGCCGTCGCAGTGAGCGACAGCCTCGGGAAGGTTGGCCAACGCGAACTGCCTTCGATGTACCTCTACGATGAGTTGGGAACGGCGCTGTTTGAAGCGATCACCTTGCTCCCCGAATATGGGTTGACCCGCGCCGAAGAGCGCATCCTCCGCCGCCATGCGGGAGTCATACTCGAACATCTTCCGCCCCCCATGGCAGTGGTTGAGCTGGGGAGCGGCAGTGGCCGAAAGACCCGCTGGATATTGGAAGCGCTCGCGGA
>JBEVJJ010000232.1:0-4742 GCA_040510255.1 Nitrospiraceae bacterium
GAAGAACCCGCGCCGCCAGACGAGATAACAGAGGAAGAGTATCGTGGTGCTCATGAAGCTGGTGCGCATGACATGAAACCCAAACGTGAGCCGGTTCATCAGTTCGCTCACGATGCCGAACGCGCCGTACACCACCGCCAGCCCCCACGCCCACGGACGAAGAAACAAAAATCCGTACCCGATCAGAAAATGCGTCGCGGGCAAATGCAGCTTGGCCACATACGAATGGGGACCTGTGACCGCCACGCCGAACATTTTGAGGGGGTAGGCGGAGTAAAACTCAATCAACAAGACGTCTATGATACCGACCAGCAGGAACAGCGCCCCGCAGAGCTTGATGTCGCGTCCGATGGCGATTGGTTTCACTGGTGACCCCTCGGCTCGGGATTGCGGCCTGATCGGTTACTCCACGCTTCAGGAACGGTGGTCCACCAATCCTCTGAGTGTTCGGCGCGCCAGGCACGCTGCTGCCCCCAGAGACGTTCGGTGGCTACCCGGTCAAGACGGGCCGCCATCGCCGCCGTCAGGTCGGCCTGCTGTTGGACGCTGGTTTGGATGGTTTCTTTTGCCATGCGCGCAAGCCCGCCGGGAGGATCGATCAGATCCTGTGCATCTCGATGGGCGAGGTTCAAATACAACTGCTCAACCGCTCCCCATTGCTCGGACCGTTCCAAGAACGTGAGATAGGCTTCGATCGCGTGATACACATAGGTCATGTGGACATAGCCTTCGACGGAGGGGTCTGCCTCAAGCTCCCGTTGGCATTCTTCCAGTGCCCTCCGATAATCCGTCGCCGCTAGATACGTAGCCAGCCTCTTCAGCGAAGCATATCGGGCCTGTCCGGCTTCATCGGCTGAAGCCGACATGCTCCCCAGCATCAGCAGGACACCTACGGTGAGAACTGCATTGATGACTTTCCACGGTCGCCAGCACATGGAGCTCTACCTCTTCTCAACAGCTATTGCTGATATCGATCGACTTATTTTGCCGGGCCTTCGTGAGACCCCATCGGAGCCTTGTAGAGCGTCCCGCTGGGTACGCGAGTGATCGAGGTGTCCCGTGGGTTTCCTTCGCTCTTGACCTGTAGCTTGACTGCCGTCCCCGGTTCACCCCGCACCATTCGGACGACTTGCTCATATGTTTTTCCCTCAACCGATGCGCCATCGACGGAAATGACCTCGTCACCATGCTTCAGTCCGGCTTGACGCGCCGGCCCTTCAGGATGAATGTGCGCCACATACAGCCGGGCTGGGTCGCCTATATGTTCCGCAGAAACCTGAAGGGACACGCCGATTACCCCGTCCGGCATGTTCTCCGGTCCTCCCTGAGATGACTGGCTCCGAGGAGTTTTCTTGTCAGGCTCTTCGGCTGTCTGTGCGATGCCGCCGATCCCAGACAGAAACACCAGGACGGCGATGAACACCACGCTGACTATACCGGCCGTAAAATGAGTTCGAGTGCCATGCATACAATTCCTCCTTATGGTGATTGAGGGTGAGCCATTCCAAGCAGGATCAAGCCGGCGATGAGGACGAGCGTATTGAGAGAAACGGACCGCTGGTGAAGACGATTCCACGAAGCCTTCAACATCGGATCGACTGACCCCTGTTGCTCTTGTTCCTTCAGTCGATCGCGCATCACATTACTTTTTGGCGTCAGCCAGGATCGGCAGTACGCCTCGCTCGCGAGGACGACACACCACAGAACGGCAGACACGACCATGGCCCGGCTCACACCGCGAATCACCCCCATCGCACCGAGCGCGATCAGTCCGATCACAGCAGCGGTAATTCCAACCAGATAGTAGGCCGGAAAGAGGCGGCGGACGACTATGCCGAAATGTTCCGAATCCAGTGTCCTGGCCAGCACCGGCGCGACGACGAAGGACAACAAGACGACCTTTCCCACCAAAACAGAGATACTCAGCACATGAAGGTATGCGAAAAATGAATCCATCACATCTTCGATTGACTATGCAGCAATGCCCGACTCTTGCCTCAATTGCCCAACTTTTATGTCCAAAACTACCCGGGTGTGATTCCCCTCACGCGGCCGACGCAGCAGCCATTCCTCTCGCACCGGAATTGGAAAACACAGCCCGGAGCGCCGGTTCCAACGTCGGATAGCGAAATGTGTATCCTCCTTGCAAGGCGACCTGTGGAAGCACTCGCTGGCCGGTGGTCATCAGAGTGCCCAACTCGCCCAGCCCGGCACGCAAGATATATTGCGGCACCGGTAGCCACGATGGCCTGTTCAACACCTGTCCAATCGTCCGGCAAAATGTCCTCATGGTGACAGGATCAGGGGAGACGGCGTTCACGGCGCCGGTCACGTTGAGATGGCTGAGTGCCCAATGGACCAGGCCGATAACATCCTGGCGATGGATCCATGAGACCCACTGAGTCCCAGGCATGATGGGTCCACCGAGAAATAGGCGAAACGGCAAGACCATCTTGGCCAGCGCACCTCCATCGTTCTCAAGCACCATTCCAAAACGAAGCCGCACGACACGGACGCCGAAGTCTTCGGCGCGACGCGCCTCACGTTCCCACTTCACGCAGAGATCAGCCAGGAAGCCATCGCCGGGACCGACCGTTTCATATATGGAAATGCCGTTGCTCGAACCGTAGTAGCCGATACCCGACGCATTGATTAAGGTACAAGACCTTGTGGAGCGCGCGCGCAATGCCTCGACAATCGCTTTCGTCGCCTCTATGCGGCTCTGAGTCATGCTGTGCTTGCGTGATTCCGTCCAGCGACCATCCGCAATCGGCTCGCCCGCCAGATTGATCACCGCATCGATCCCGGCAAATTCCTGCTCCCACGCTCCGGACACTGTCGGATTCCATTCCACAACTCTTGCGGTATCCAAGATGTTCTTTGCCGGTCCCGCACGCCGGGTCAAAACGGTGACGGCGTGACCGTCCCGCACCAATGTCTGCACCAAGGCATGCCCGATAAACCCGGTTCCGCCCGTCACGATGATTCGCATGGCTTATTCTCCTAAGATGTGTCCGCACAACCAAGCTGATCATGCGTCCTCCGATTGCTGGTTCTCCTCGTTCCCCTCCACGTCAGAATGGTTCTTGCTCGTTGGATCGGTTGCGATGATTCGCTGTCCGTAATTTCGCTGCTTGGTCCCGTACAACAAATTCGGTGGAGGACTCCGTCGATTCTCAAGGATGAGTGGATCGATCACCTCCCCGCACAATCCCCCACACCGATCACATTCGGACGCCTTCTCGTCCCGGATCCCGTGAGGCTCGCTCCGACCCTTCTCTTTCTGTTCCATCGTAACAGTCCAAGTCTGCGCATGTCCGTGATCATTTGCTGCTCCGCGCGCACCGGAACCCCGTGCCGTGCGTTTGAAGGGCAAACCCTCCGCGCCCCCGTGCCGCCGCACCGATGTCGGCCAATGGGCTGTGCCAGGAACCTCCCCGAATAGATCGAACCACTCCTTTTTCAGGCCCGGTAGGATTCCGCTCCGGGGCGTCCGGGTAATAGTGCGGGTCATACCAATCCTGGACCCACTCTCGCGCATTTCCTGCCATGTCTTTGACTCCATAAGGCGAGTCGCCGGCAGGCAGCGATCCGACCGGTCGCAATGTGTTTCGCTCGTCCCATTCGCGATCAAAATTGGCTCGTGTAACCGAGGGCGGTTCATCTCCCCACGGATACCGGCGTCCATCCGTCCCGCGTGCAGCCTTCTCCCACTCGGCCTCAGTAGGAAGTCTCTTGTGAGCCCAGCGACAGTAGGTCTGCGCGTCATACCAGGAAACTTGGACCACCGGCAGATGCTCAATTCCTATTGCCGAGATGAGAAGATCTGTCCCGTAGGGATCGGGCGGGTTCCGGTGTCCAGTGGCAGTGACAAAGGTGAGATATCGTTCGTTCGTGACCTCAACCTGATCGATCGCGAAGGTATCCAGGAAGATCGTCCGCCCCGGCCATTCATCGGGCCGACCGATTCCCTTGGGGCTTCCCAACGTAAACTTGCCGGCATCGATCGTCACCATGGAAACAGAGTCATTCTCTTTTCTCTGAGGGAGAGCTTGCGCGTGCGTGAGCCCAGCGAACACGCCCATAGTAATGACTAGTAACCAGAACTCGTAGAATCTTGCCCTTGCGCCTGTCATCGTTTCTGTTCCTTGCTCCCCTCGATTGCCTTAGTGGCATGGACTTTGACTTGGCTCACGAGACGCTCCACCTGACGCTTGTCTCCCCGCTCGGCTGCTTCTTGCGCCTGGGTAAGGAGGGTTCTGGCTTCATGCAGGTGCTGTTCAATTTCTACCTGCAGCGCAGGCGAGGCGATCGTGCCGCCTAACGCCGCGCCATGATAGATCTCCCAAGCATCGTCCACAGCATGTTCGGCCTGATGCACCGCTTGCGCATTCTCCGGGTGCGGGTGACGACCGGAATCGATAGGGCCTGCCTGCAGACTGGACGCCCCGAGTAGCGACATGAAAACAATGCCGTGGAAGAGAATCTTGTCCGGTCTCATCGGTGCGCCTCCGTCACGCTTCCACGCCCGCTCCATAAGAGGTGCGGAGTTTCAAAAGCTCTCACCAGCCCTTCCACTATTTCCTTTTCATGGTCTTCTTGACCAAATCGCGGGTCGCCAAGTATTCCTTGTTGTCGGGCTCCGCAGCCAACGCCGCTTCGATGGAGGCCATCGCATCGGCGTTCTTCTCAGCACCCATCGCGACTAATGCCTGACTGAAAGCATTGCGGCCTGCTTGCAA
>JBEVJJ010000233.1:0-10293 GCA_040510255.1 Nitrospiraceae bacterium
AGAATAGCGAGTACACACATCCGGAGGTATTTCATGCCCACCTCTTTGGGGAAGTGCCGGTAGGATAAGAGCTAGTGGCTTTCAAATCAACCATCTTCGTGGTGAGACCTGCTGCGGATCGAATGGCAATCACGGTTCTTCGCCGACGGATGGGAGCGACGTCGAGTTCCCCTTCTCTGTTGGGCATTCCCTTCTGCGCCCTGCCGGGAATTTTCGAAGCGGGAGACGATAGCCGCTGAGGTTCGGCTCTGTATAAGAAGGAATTGTCGGCGACGAAGGCCAATTTCCGCTATCCGCTATGCAGGTCATGAACCTGATGGATCAAACGTTGTAGTCTATCAATCGCATGGCGGCGCTGAGACGGTGTGAGCATGCCAGTGATTTGAGGTACAAGCATCTTGATCCCTGCCCGCCAATCTTCTACCGCCTGACGATACCAGGGAGGGGCCGTCCGATCCTGATCCACGAGTGCCACTCGCAGCTCGCGAGTGGCGCCCTCCGATGTCCTTGGCCGGTGCAAGAGAGCCAGCAACTGCTGTTGCCGATGCTGCCGATACTTGAAAAATATCGGCTGGCTGTCTGGGAGCGCCTGGCTCCATTGAATGATCTGTGTACGCTGTTCTTTTGAAAGTGAACCGGTCCAATCCTTCACCACATCGATGGTATTGTCCGCTCGTTTCTTCAGACGTTCCTGCGGGGGATTGGATGCGAGCTTTGCAGCTCTCGCATTGTCGTTCTGCAGGGCCCACTCTAAAGTCCTGGCCTGGTCCTGCTCCACTGAGGCGAGAAACACGCCGCCGTCGACCACGAGTCGTTCGAACAGATCATCGCGCAATCGATCGAATGATGCATAAAACCAGTCCACGTCGTCGCCGGCGAGGCCACGTTCGAGGCGCCCGCGAATCTCGATCAGAAACGCTTCATATTGCGGGAGCGCTTCTTGTCGATGTCGTGTCAGGATACCTTTGATCCGTTCGGTCAGGTCCGCCCGCTGCTCGCTCGTGAGATCAAAGTACTGATCGAGCTTGTGCACCATCAGCCAGTCCGCATGGCGGTAGGCGAAGGAGATGGCGCATCCGTCGATACAGAAACAGGACAAGGCCAGAAGGAATGCAAGAAATGTCACTCTCCAGCGCGGGACTGGGTGACTGCGTGACCAAATGACGGAGAGAGGACCGTCGGTATTCATAGGTTATAACAGGCGGTTTCTCTGGACAATGACTCCGCGTTGCTCAACGTTCCATGCTATTTCTTATCTAGAGCGCGGAGATCGAGGCGGAATCGATGGAGGCTCTCCCGCTGGAGGCGCAGGCCCATTTTTGGGAGGAGCCTCTTCAGACTGAGGTCGTTCCTTTTCCGGATCGATCACCATTTCGGGATCGACATTCGGGGGCGGTATGGCCGATTTGGGGTTTGGTACGGTTTCAGGAACCTTCTGGATCCCCGGATCAATGCTGCTCGGAGGAGGAATCGGCGTCGGGGATGGAGGCATCGGTTCTGCGGGGCGACCCGGCACGGGTGGCGTAGGTTTCGGCGGCACGACATCGGCCGCTACAGCTCGACTCGACATACACATGAAAGTAAACAGCATTGCTACCCTGATCACATCCATTTTCAACATACACCTCATGCGTCGATAGAATGGGAGACGATCATCTCTTTGTTACCTTACCGTCCATGAGCTTGTCGAAATACTAGGTCAATCCCTAGCGATCACGGAATGACGGGCAGACATCGAATTGCATCGAAGGTTGGATATCGCCACCTACAGGTACGAATCGTCCGGATGGACGGGCTCTTCACTACAAGGCAACAGGCCATCAGTTACTCAATCGTGTACGGATGGACGTCTGCTGAATGACCGCGTAGAGACATTGCGCGATCAACTCATTCCCAGCCGGTGTATAGTGCCAGCCGGTCGTGAACAGTGTCTCCCCGGAGGGCAAATGATCAAGACAGGGTAAGGCATTGACATAGGCTAGATCAGCATGGTCGAGAACCCGGATCCCGAGCAGATCCCGATCGTGGGGCCGCCCTCCCGCCTCCCGATAGTCGGTGAAGGATGGTAGGAACAGGATGAGGGGGGTTGCGCCATCCTCCTGAACCCGCCGGACAAATGTTTGCACTACCACCCGATTCAGGGTCAATGTCTCTTCATCCACCTCGGGTGTGCTCCATGAAGGAGTCCAGGAGACAGCAAACCGGAGAAGATAGGACAATTGATAGAGATGCGAACTCCAATCTGACGTCCGATAGGACTTGTCATGGTCGACGAACGGAACATCTGCGATGCGGTGAGAGCGGAACAGGGCCTGGGGCGTTGGGAGAGGAAGATTGATCGGAATGAGACGGCCGTTCCGAATGGTCAATCGCGGCTTTGCCCCAGGCACGAGCGCACCGGCAAAGCCGACCTGGTAGTACACCATGGTGGTGCGCACCACGTCATGGCTGATCAGTGCCAGAATTACCACCTCGGGATGCCAGGCCCGCACGTCTCGCTCATACCGCATATAGGCCTGATCGATCCCGTACCCCGGAACACCAAAATTCAACACCTGAAAAGCCGGCCCAAGTTTCTGCTCTAACCGGTGGCCCCAGGAGTCTTCATAATTGACATCGGAGGCAAAAACATAGGAGTCGCCCAGCAAGGCAATCGTGCCCGTTGCCCTTCCTGCGAGCGAGATATCTGGACCGCTTGTGCGAAGTCCTTCGAGGCTACTGAAATATGTCTCACCATGGGGGCCCGTGCCTTGGCGGTTACTGCCCACCGTCCAGCCCAACATATCGTCGAATCTGAATACGCCATAGCGGGATGAGGATTGCTCCCAGAGGAGGCGTCTATTCGCCATGACCGCTGGCCAGTCGCGTGGCAGGAGAATCGTATCCATCACAGAGGGGCCTTCCGGCGTGCTTGTCGCGAGCAACCGGACGGTCGTTTCCGCGCATAGGAACGTCATCAGCATGGTGACGAAGCCCAACGCGACAGTTAGCTTGAAAATCCGATGGTCCCTCTCCGGCGACCTGTACGCCCGCATGATTCGAAACACGATGACCAAGAATACCAGTAAGGAGATCGCCAGGAAGAACGCCGGTCCGCTTGTGATGATGCCTATGACATTCGGCTGCCATTGGATCCGATAATACGCGACGAAGACGCAGGTCATTGCCAGAATTCCGGCACAGACCGTCATCAGCAACTTCGAGTCAGTATGAACCTCCCCAGGCGTCATGATCTTGCGTGTTCCGCCACGAATGTGCCCCATCTTACTCTGATACTTCTTCGCGAGTCTCCTTCGTGGAATGAGGGGTACCCGCTGCAACGTCGCCAATCGCAGGCTGCCGGCAGGGCACACTCTGCCTTGATGCAGACCGTGCTGCTAGTGAACGCCTGCGCGTCGTCAGTCACGCTTCGGCATTGACCCCGATGCCCATCCAGCGCCTCTACACCGTGATCAGGCGGAATACTGCGAACGACATTCGCAGGTGGAAGTCTCTCGTTGTGGGGTTACGACTGTTCATTCTGTCAATAATGAAAATTAATGCAATTTTTACGGCCTCCTCCCATGCCTTATAGTATAAAGACAAATTTGAGTGGTTGATCACGACGGGAGCGTCATGGCGGCCTCCCCGCAATGGGCGAATGCTTGGGAGTTTCACCATGCCGACGCCTCTCGAAAAGTGCACATCTCTTCGCTTGGTGCTGATATTTTTCGTTTGCTGTACTGCCTGTTTCAGGCCGGCGATGGCATTCGCTGTTCGTCCCTTCGTGACGGATGACGCGCGTATTGTCTATAAGGGGCAACTCGAAACTGAGACGTATGCTGGGCTCACCATGACTCATGGTGAGAAACCCACCGTTGAGGCTCGCGCCCTTCAAGGCATGGCCCTGACTGATCGCCTGGAAATCATCGCGGGAGGTTTTGGGTTTACGTACCAGGCGGATCAGGCCCTTCCATTGGACCTGCTTGTCCAACCGAAGTATGTCGTCTACCGATCGTTTGGCGTGATTCCATCCATTTCGGTGGCGGCCGCCTCGTTGTTTCCACTGAGTGGCAACCGCCAACTGTGGAACTCGTATGCGATGGCCCATGCGAGTTGGTTTCTATTCACTCCCGAAGACAGCACTGATCCCTATGACAACGCTTTGGCCGTTCATATTAATTTAGGCGCCAAATCGCAGTACGATGCGGGTCCTGCGACGTATCGCAGCAAGCTCTATTGGGCGGCGGCCTTTGAAGTGATCACGCCTCTTTCCAGAGAGCTCCGTTTCTTGGGCGAGGTGTTCAACGGGGATCCATTCACCTACGAAGAGAAATTTCCTGCATTTCAAACGGGATTCCGATGGTATAAAACAGCAAATACCCAAATGGACCTCGTATTCCGAGGTGTCCGCAATGGGTCGGAACAGACACGTCTATCTTCAGGGGCCGAAGTGGCTTCAGGATGGAATTATACGATCCAAGTCGGGTTTCGAGCGTTGTTCGATGTGTTTCGATAACCGTCACGGTGAGGAATACCCATGCGATGGACGTACGGATTGGTGATCGCGAGCCATGTTGTGACATTAAGTTTGCTGGAGGTTGGATGCGGCCTGGATGGTGTCAGAGGCCAACTTATCCAAATCGACGGTAACTATTTCGTCCTCAGAGAGCCGAGTGGACATGAGCGCACACTGTATCTGGATGACCACACACACAAAGATCCGGTGCAACCGGGGGACGAGGTTCAGGTGTATATCACGAAGGAAGGGTACGCCGAATTCATTCAGCGGCTGGAACAGTAATGATCATTTCCGCAAGAAGCGGATCGACAAGGTTGTCATCTACGGCTCTCGAATAACGGATGGGGTGGGCAGTCGTACCTGCTCGTGTCGTTCCCGGTGGCCATATCCCGCCACCCACGCCGGCAGCAGTGCCTGCAGGGGGCCGGTCCACGAAGTCTGTTCAACTGTGAGAGCACGTGTCGCTTCTCGTTGAGTCTGCTCCAACAGGACACAGGCTTCGTCGATGAGGGTCTGCGCAACACGAACCTGCGTGTGGTTGAGAGAAGGTTTGTGACGCAATGCAAGCAGAGTGGCGCTGCAGTGACCGGTCAATTGTATTTCTTCCGGGCTCAGCAGGTCAGCCTGCATCCAAAGGAATTGCAACGGTTCGAATGCCTCCTTCTGTCCCGGATCAAGCGGGCGACTCCGGGGCACCATGACCTCGCGGACAGACAAAAGGTGGCAAAGGATCTGTGCGCGCACGACGATGGCTTTCTGCCGCCGAAGAGCACGTTCGTAGCTCAAGAATGTCAATGTAACCCAGAGCGCCGTCCCGGCGGCGAAACATGTCGCGAGGGCAAGCAGGATGATGAAGTTGTTCATGATGGCTCCAGAATCGTACCAACAACGCTTAATTGCGCACGGCCATGTTCATTCTTCCTATCACAAGTAGCATAGCCTGACGAGAAGTTTGTAGGAAAAGCCTCCCTATGAGGAGGACATGGTGATTTACAAGAAAGACTCATGACATTTCAACGTTGCCAATGATCATGCAAGCGACGAATGACGGGACGACGATTCATGTGTCTCAGTGGGTCCAGATCTTTTCGGGCGAGTCGGCATAGGGATACACATGCACCATCCAACCGAATAGCTGCGGAACGAATCGTCCCCTCACCTGATCACACTCCTTTTCTGTAAGGATTGCGCCCTTCGGCCCGAACTGTGTCCAATCCGCACTCTTTGCTTCCCGCTTGGGAGGGAGACAGATATTCACATGAGCGTGCCACTGTGCCACGCTCAGCGGAACCCGGTCGTCGAGATCGCTTTCAGTCATCCGTTTGGGGGCCGTGTACATCGCACCCTCCAGTTCATACCCGGTCGAAGTCTTGCGGTATAAGAGCGAGGTAGGTTCCACCGGGTTGAAGCGAAATGCCGCCTTGAAACCTCGCCATTTGCTCGTGAAGTGATAATGGGGCTGCACCACATGGGGGAGAAAGGGCTCGTAGCCGTCCTTGATGGCGCGACGATAATCGCGATAGGGGGCGAGAGCAGTTCGTAGCTGCTCGAGAAGAAGTGCCGCCCTCTTCTCGTCTGCCGGTTGAACGGGCCTGAGGGTAGTCCAATGAAAGTGCGGTCCCATATGTGCGCCTGAGCCAGCCATCGAGGTGACGGCCTCGGCCTCATGATGTTCATGGCTTGTCACTCCACGCTCGTCATGATGGCTGATTTCACTGGATGGTGGTGCAGAGGAATGGACCGCCGCACAGGAAGCCAGAAGCCACGATGCAGTGATCAACCAAAGCCAACGCATGGCACTTTCCCTCTGCACGGTCGTGCCGAACCTACTTCCTGATGGGCCCAAGCGCTTCTTTTCTTCCTTGCCCGCAGAACCTGGCTGTCATATGTTCAGAATCAGAATTTCCGCTGTCATCCAGTGTGTTGTGAAAGGAGATCGTTAACCCACCGATGACGGCTGTCCCTGTGACTCGCCTCGAAACATTATGCGAGGTCATGACGCAATCCATAACCGAACCCTGGTCGAGGTGATGGTCCCAACGATTTCCACGTGAACAAGCAGGAACCCTATGGAATCGCTTCATGTCAGGCAAGGCACGCTTCCGCAGTGCTGACCAGAAAGTGTTCTAACCATCGTGATGAGGAACAGATGCCACTGTATTGCGATGGGCATGCTCGCATGCCTCGCGCCGGTCGTCCTGCTTTCGCTCCAGCCTATTTCCGTCGCGAGGGCAGCAACTGAAGCCGACCGCCCACTGCGGGTTGTGACCTACAATGTCCTGCACGACGGTCCGACCTCCGGCTTCATCGACAACGATACGGACCTTGAAGCCAGAATGGATATGGTCATCCGAGAGCTCAAAGCCCTCGCTCCGGATATCGTGGCGCTCCAAGAGGCTTCTCAGAGCCGCCGTCACGGAAATGTGCCGGAACATATCGCCAAGGAACTCGGATTTCATCTCGTCTTCGCGCCAGCGACGGACCGCATTTTTCATGTCCGGCCACTCGACAAGTTGATCGTGGGCATCATGGGGTTTAAGGAGGGCGCGGCGATTTTGAGTCGCTTCCCGGTTCTCGCTTCCGATATTTATGACTTACCTCGTTGCCGATCACGGGTCGAACCACGCATCCTGCTGCGTGCCGATCTTGACACACCGTGGGGGCCGCTCCATGTATTCACGACCCATATCGCGAGGGAGGATGAATGCCAAATCGAACGAGTGGGCGAGATCGTGAAGGAACAGCGTGGTGATCGCCCTTCAATTCTGACGGGTGACTTCAACATGCTGGAGACATCGAAGGTCCTGACACTGCTCCGGGATGAGGCCGGATTCATAGACGCCTTTCGCTCAGCGAATCCCTCGACTTCCTGAGCAACCGTGTGGCAGCGAATCCGCACCACGGAGTCGACCGCCTCTCGACGCGTGGATTTTATCTTTCTCCTCGCGGGTCATCGGTCGTCGGTGACCGTGAAGTCGAGCAATGTGGTTCTCGATCAACCAGGTCGCCTCCCAGACGGCACGGCCCTTTGGCCTTCCGATCATTATGGCGTCTCAGCTGATCTTGAGATTGTGCCGATCGAGCCCCTGGGCAATCTCGCACAGTGACACAGGTGGTTCACAAGTCTGCCTCCCACGGTTGAGTACAGGTAGGGCGATTAGCGTGTGTGACGGGCTGGGGCAACCCCTCAAAGCCCTCCTCGAAACCTGACCCTGGGTCAATGGAACAATTCGTCTCTCGATTCTCGTGGTTCCTAGTCCAGCCAATCTTTCTCTTTGAGCTTACGTGGAAGATATTTTTTGGTGAGGTACTGGAAGTCCTTATTCGCGAGGGCATCCAGTTCGTACTTGAGCCCATTGGTCAGCATGCGTTTGATTTCCTGCTGCCAAGCCGGTTTCTGGAACCATGTGTAGTTGATCAGTTCCTTCGCGCGTGTGATGTCCTTTTCGTTCAGCTTGATGCCCACATTGCGAGGCAGTTCATACCGTTCGGGATCGGCGCTCGACAACCCGATGAACTTGGCCTTCGGAATCGCCATGCGTTGGCTTTCAAACGCCAGGTTAATTGAGCCCTGTTTAACTACTGAATAAATGTAGTATCCCCATGGATCGTTGTCGACAAGCACATACACGGGTAGCTTGAATTCATCATGGAGCCGGCGCGCCAGCCGTCGGACACCACGCGGCGGTTGGCCGTTGCCGGTCAGGAGCACACAGTTGTAGCGTCGCCAAAACTTGTCTTCTGATAACCGGTTCCACTGCGTGCCTTTTTCCACCAAGAGCAGGAAGTCCGCCGTGCAGCGACGGATTTCGACATACTCTGGTTCAACGATCGAAGGCACCGAATACCCGCCCTTTCCCAGTTTGGCGCAGTCCACCCTGTCGCCGTCGTCTCCCAGCACCAGCGGCCCGACCACGCTGCCGCCGTTTTCGGCCCGCACGTGGAGTTCCTCGCGCAGGGTTGCGAGTGAAACTTCCAGATCCTCGATGACAGGGTCGGACTCGTCCTGGGTATCAAAGGTGTTCTCGTGGGAATGTCGAATCGTATGCTTGGTTCGGTAATAGATTTCTCTGAGCGACGTGGTGAGGTCCGCACGCTGCAATTCCGAAAGGGCATCGGCGACCAAGATCGTCTGCATAAATTTCTTTGCCATGCCGACGTTAAAGAATGAGCGCGCCTGCTTCTTGCTCCCCATTTCGATCATGCCCTTGCGTTCATTGAACGACACATTCGAGAGAGAGCGAATAGGAATGGCCAACGTCGGGTCTTTGGCTCGATCAGCCGCCGTGATCACCAGATCTGCCAAGCCGATCAACTTCTTCTCCACCGCACCGTTCTTCTTGGGTTTTGTCTTGGCCATGACCTGTCCTATGGTTTCTTGCCGGTGACCGACCGTGAGTGGCTTTTCTTCGTCTTCGCAGGTCGAGCAGGTCGACTTTTTGGTGAAGATCCTTTCGCAGAAAATAAGGGTAATTGATCTGCCTTGTCCGTGGATTTCCTTGCACCCGGGCCCTGGCGGGCCCGGGTCAATCGCCTATCGCCGCGACCCGTCGTCGCCTTCACAGATTTCTTCGGCGCCTCGTCGTCAAGCAAGTCGGTCTGTGGTGCGACAGCCGTCGCCGCAGCCTTGCTTCCAACGGAAGCGGCGACTTCATTGGCCACTGGGACCTCTCCCTCAATCCCCTCGGGAGTCACGATGATGGAGTTCGGTAATCCTTCGGGACCGGCGCCGGTTTTTCCCAACACTTCGTCCGTTTTCATGCCGCCGGTCCGCGTGGCCGCAATTCTCTGGAGTTTCGCCTTTAGCTTTTCCTTCGCCAGCTTGCCGCCTTTTAGGTGATGGCAGGCTTCTACCACTTCTTCGATATACAGTTCAAAAATATTGCGGCGGCGATACTCGCTTTCGGCTCGTTGTTGTCTTCGCAAAAAGACTCCCAGCCGCCTGCCGCATTCCCGCAGCGCCAGTGTGATCTCCTTGTGAATTTCATCGTACTCCGCAATAGCTTCCTTACTTTCGCTTGTGAACGGCACCCATACCGAAGCCATGTGCACGAAAATCACCATGGGTCCGGCAGGTAACGCGCCACGGGATTGCGTAATCCCATAATTGCGCCAGGTTGTGTCGAGCACCGCTTTGAAGGTGGCGCATCCCGACTGTTGATAGAGTAACGGCACCCGGTTCGCATAGCGAATCACACGTGCGAGTTCTGAATCACCCTCCGCTTGCTCTCCTTCTGCCAGCGGCACTGTCGGCTGTTCAGTTTTCGCGCCTTCTTCCGGTCTATTGCCATAGGCCAATCCCGCTTCAATGACGAAGGGATTGCCGCGATAGACAGACGGTGGACGGCTGACCGCCGTGTAGAACTCTCCTTTAATCTGCTTATAGAGGCCTGAGAGCATCGCCTTCTCGCCGATCGGCGATAAACAGTTGGTCGGCGGCGCCATGATCTTCGTCGATTGAATTGTTTGATAGAGGGTCTCGGCCATCGAGCCATGAATCGTCCTGGGGCGGGCATTCGGCGACACCTTGGCTGTCTTGCAGATTTCCGCTGCAAGCGCCGGCGAGACCCGGCAGAAATCGCCGGACAGAAATCCAGCGACCGTCTGGCTCTTGGTGTCATGCATCATCTTGAGCATCATGCCGAATTCGATGCCGTATGGATGGGGCTTGATCTCGCGAGGCGCCGGCGGTAACTCGTGATACGTGCGAGGAAACTCCTTTGTTTCGCCTTCGGGTGTCTTGTAGGCGAGCTTCACGTGCGGATTGGCTATTGAGGTCTGTTCGAGATATT
>JBEVJJ010000234.1:0-4508 GCA_040510255.1 Nitrospiraceae bacterium
CAGAGAGTTGGTGGGGATACCGACCGGCCAGCCCTTCCAGGCTCATCAAGGTTAGTAACTCCGCAACCCGAGGTCCGATGGCCTGGCGGCCCCATCTCTTGACCCGGAGGCCGAAGGCGATATTGTCGTAGACGGTCAGATGCTTGAACAGCGCATAATGCTGAAAGACGAACCCGATGTTGCGTTCCTGCACTGTGAGATCGTTTACACGCCGCCCGTCGATCCAGATGTCCCCGGATGAGGGAGCCTCCAAACCGGCAATCATGCGGAGGACCGTCGTCTTGCCGCTTCCGCTTGGCCCCAGAAGGCCGAGTAGTTCGCCTTCCTCTACTTGGAACGAAACGCCGCCCACCGCGACCACTGACCCGAACGTCTTCGTGAGATCCTTGACTCGAATCTTCATGCTGGACCGGCAGACATCGGTTGAGTCGCAACGTGGGTTCTCGCCTTGGCGATCTCCAGCAATGCGAGGATGGCGAATGAGACGGCCAATAGCGCGAAGGCCACGGCATTGGCGCCAATGTAATTGAAATCGACATAGCTCTGATAAATGTGCAGCGTGGCCGTCTGCGTCAACAGGAGAACATTCCCCGAGACCACGAGCACGGCCCCGAATTCCCCAATGGAGCGGGCGACTGTGAGCGTGGCCCCATAGACGAGCCCCCATCGCAACGCGGGCAAGGTCACCCTGTAAAAGACCTGCCATTCGCTGGCTCCCAAGGTCCGTGCCGCTTCCTCACTCTCCGTTCCGATCGTCTGCAGCAGCGGAGTCAGTTCGCGGACGACGAATGGAAACGTGGCAAACAGCGTGGCCAGGATCATCGCAGGAAAGGCAAAGAGCACCTTCACCCCGAACGAACCAAAGAAGGTCCCCAGAATGGTGTCCGGTCCGAACAACAGAATCAACATGAAACCTGCGATAACGGGCGACACGGCGAACGGGAGGTCGATCAGTCCGCTGAGAAACGTCCGTCCGAAAAACTTCTGCCTGACGAGCACCAGGGCAGTGACCGTTCCAAAACACAGATTGACCAGCAGGACAATGGCGGTGATCTCAGCCGTGAGCAAGAACCCGTGCAGCGCTTCAGGTCTCGTGAGTTCAGTCCAAAACGGTGCGATGCCTTCACTGAAGCTCTGAACCACGAGATAGCATAATGGGCCGATCAGGAGCACCAGAAAATACGCCCAGACTGAACCGATCATCGCGCGTCGCATCTTGACTATCGATGCCCCGACGGATCGGCAAGGATGACCTGGCTGCGTGATCGCCCGAAGCCGGACAGCCAGTCCGGCCAGCGCTCACCCGGCGGCCTCGTGAGCCGTTCCAGTAAGACGAGGATTACGAGAGAGATCAGGAGGATGGCCACCGAGACCGACGTGGCGCTTTGAGGGTTATAACTCTCGATTTCACCATATACGTAGACCGAGGCGACCTGTGTCTTCATAGGAATATTCCCGGCAACGATCACAATTGAACCGAATTCACCCAGCGCTCGGACGAAGGTCAGGAACACACCTGTGAGCAGGCCCGGTAACACAGAAGGGACTGTGACCTTCCAGAATGTCGTCCAGGCGCTCGCGCCCAATGTAAACGATGCCTCCTCCTGCTCCCGCTCTAATTCCATCAGCACCGGTTGCAACGCCCGAATGGTGAACGGCATGGTCACGAACAGCATCGCGAGCACGATGCCCGGCGTGTCGTACAACACGGCAACGCCCCGCTGTTCCAACCATCCACCCGCGAAGCTCGTGGGGCCGTAGATCGACGCGATCATTAATCCAGCCACCAATGTCGGGATGGCGAACGGAAGATCGACCAACGCATTCAAGAACCATCGCCCGTAGAATTCGTACCGGACTAGAACGATCGCAGACAGGGTCCCGAAAAGGGCATTGATCAGGGTGGTCAGAAGCGCGGCCTCGAGCGTGAGTCGCAGGGCAGCAGACGCCTGAGGCGTACCGATGTCCGCAACAAAGCGGCCGATGCCGCCGTTGAGCGACTGTTCCGCAATGCCGACCAGGGGTAACACAATCAATACCAGGACATACCCGATCGCCGTCACGCGCAGGGACAATGCTGCCAGACTGTGAGGCCTCATCGTCTTCGCTTTCAATTCCCGCGTGCAAGACCTTCGACCGCCGTCGTCCAGAGGCCTTGAGCGCCGAACAGTTTGGCGCTGATCGCTTCCCATCCGCCAAGCTCGGCAATCGTGAATAGTTTGGCAGGAACGGGACGAGCATGCCCGGCAGGCGCTGTTGACGGATTCACCGGACGGAATCCAAGCTCGACGAACGCCGCTTGGGCTTCCGGCCCATGAAGGAATTCGATAAAAGCTTCGGCGACGTCGCGCACACGATGTTTGTCGGCATTCCGATCAACGAGGGCGACTGGATTCTCGATCCAGACAGTCTCGTCGGGGACGATCAACTCGTAGGGACGACCGCCAGTGATCCTCGGCAACAATTCATTCTCGTAGGTCACGATCACATCGCCCACACCACGTTCGAAGGTCGTCACAGATTCGCGGCCGCTCTTATCCATGACCTTGACGTTCTTCTGAATCCGCTTCAGAAGGCCGGCTGCGTAGTCATCCACCGGTCCGGCTCCAGAGGCACTCCCTGATCGCTCGGCGAGTTTCAGCCCCGCGCCATAGATGGCAATAATGTCCCACATGGCTCCGCCGGAGGTTTTGGGGTTCGGATACAGTACTGCGACCTCCGGACGCGCGAGGTCTTCCCACGTCTTGATCCCTTTGGGATTTCCTTTGCGCACGCCGAGGGCGACGACGGATGCGGAGACAATGCCTTTCTGCGGGCCCTTGCGCCAATCGTGAGTCACCAGACCGGCTTTGGCGACCTGCTCAAGGTCCCCTTCCAGCGAGAGTGCCGCGACGTCCGCCTCAAATCCGCCGATGATTGCCCGGGCCTGCGCACCAGAAGCATTGTACGACGTCCGGATCTGCACATCTTGCCCTGTGCGTTGCTTCCAATGAAGTTGGAAAGCCGGAATAATCTTTCGTTCGTACGCTTCCTTCGGCACGCTGTAGGCAGCCAGGATCAATTCACGGGAATCTGCGGCCATTGACCATGGCGTCCAGGCTGCCAGGAGAAAGGCCACCGCGGTGGAAAACCAGCCCAACACAATCGATCGATGTATCATGCACCTATTCCTTTCACGATAAAGGTGTAGAAGAGCGGATATTCCCGCAGGATGGTCCTACGCCGTCATTCTCACCCGTCCAGCCCAGCCTGCCGAGGCATCCATCCTCTTTCCGGGAGGACATCCAGTTGCACGAAGCGACCAGGAAGTCCCCTCAAGTATGTGCATGGGGGTACAAGAAGATGAGTGGCGCGTGTCTTCTGAACGAGGCGAGAACGATGCCAGGTGAACGATTGCATCCCGGGGCTTCGAGTGCACAGCAACCGGAGAGTAGGGCGGGCAAACAGGTTCCATCTGGGTTGAACGGGTGTCATTAGGAGCTGTTTCAACTTCACATGCTGTTAGTCAAGGGAGCCGGCAGCGGCAAACTTGGTTAAACTATAGTGATCTAGAATATCTGCAATTGCGTTCCGCACTTCGCCCATCGCGTTCTGCAGGGGGCAGTGCGGCTTGCTGGCGTAAGGACAGTCCCGACATTTTTGATAGGCCGTTTTGCTGACGCAGGAAATCGGGGCCAGGGGTCCGTCAAGAATGCGGATGACCTGTCCGAGTGTAATGTCGTCGGGGGCTTTGATCAGCGCATAGCCGCCCCGGAGCCCTCGACGGCTGGCGAGGAGTCCCGCTCGTTTGAGAGCGAGAAGGATCTGTTCCAGAAACTCGACGGGAATATTCTGCCGCTCAGCGATCTCATGTCGCTGCAGAACGGACCCCTGGTAGGTGCTTTGTAATTCGAGGAGCGCTCGGAGACCATACTCACTTTTTTTCGACAATTTCATCTGATTGAAGAGTAAAGTACAGTGAGTTAATCAAGTTTGACGAAATTACATGAAAGCTATACCGGACTGCAAGCGGTTTTATCGCAACTGTCGATGTGTCGGTCGGAGAATCGGTCCGAATTGTGAGAGAACTACAGGGACATAGTCAAAATGCACTATCGGCCATGACCGGAATTCCGCAGGCGACAATCTCGGCGATTGACAATGACCATGTCCGGCTAGGAGTGAACCGCGCGATAGTCATTGCACAGGCTTTGAAGTGCCATCCTGCCGTATTGGTCTTTCCTGGATGGGAAGTCTGAAAAGACTCCGCAGCATAAAAGAGATACGAGTAGCTAGGACGCTCCAGCTCTTTTGAATGGAAATCGGAAATGGGATGTCTGCCAATTTCTGGTGGTTGCGAACGAAAACTCACGGACCCGTTCGTGATGTATTTGAACCAAATTGAAGAGACAACCTATGTTCATGTTAGAAATGCGGATGAATTTACTCGATTCCGCCGCGAGGTTCCTCTCGCGCAAGAAGACGATGTGCTTTTTGTTTGAGAGAGACTTCGCTTAATCCGATGGAGG
>JBEVJJ010000235.1:0-6710 GCA_040510255.1 Nitrospiraceae bacterium
GTCCGGTTCCCGTGGCTGATACTGTTGCCGATGTTGACGGTGTTGCCGATATTAATCGTATTGTGGCCGCCGTGATAATTGCCGCCGTACCAGCCACCGCAGCACCTGCCTCCGCCGCCCCAGCTCACGCCGACGCGCATGAAGCCGGTGCCCCAACTCACCCCGAACCTCCACCCGCCCCAAGGGCTGTATCCGACATGCAGCCCCCAGGTGACCGGCATTGGATGGTAATAATAGGGCGGCGGAGGGTAATACCATCCGGTGCCATACACAGGGACGCCGTAGTAGGGAAATGACCAGAGATACCCAGGGTAGTACCCCACGTACACGACTTCGGGGGTCGACTGGTAGACATGCACGTGGGTCACATTGTAGGCGGAAGAACTCGGAGGAATTTTTTGGATCTCGTCCTCGGGAATCTGATCCGCCACCACCCATGGCCCCTTCGGGTTCGTCGCCTTGAACCAGACCCCATGGTCCACTGCATAGTACTGCGATCCGATCGCCAACACCTGAGTGGCGGTGTTGAGCGCCAGGTAGACATCGGTGCCAGGGATCTTCTCAAACGTCGGCTCGCCATCGTATGCAACAGCGAGCGTCTCGCCACGTTTGATCGCGGCCGTCTTCGGGACCGCCGCATCGAGGACGGCATCCTCGGCTTCTTCAGTACCGGCCACGGATACGCGGACGCCTCCGATGTCGGAAGCCGGCGGGAGATTCTTAAAGGCCTCCGGCAGTTGATCAGCCCGCATGAAGGTCCAGGGGCCGTTCGTATCGGTCGCATAGAACCAGCGGCCGGAAAGGAGCACATAGATCCGTTGCGTCGTCAGCTCGCGGATCCACGGAGTCTCCGTGTTCTCAACAAACAGAAGGTCACCCTCGCCGACCGGCTTCCATTTCGGCTCGCCATCGCTGGCTATGAGCTCAGTGGGTTCAGTTGCCACGACGATGGCCGGCGGCTTCCTCGACGATCTTCGGGGGATCATTTTTCAGCTCCGCAAGACTTTTTTGCTCCCGCTCGGCATTTGCCAGGCTCGCCGAAAGCCGTGCGGTCGAGAGCGTCAGAGTCGAGCGGGCAGCGGCGTTTTCCACAATCGTGGTGAATCGCGCTTCGTCAACCTCCTTCGAGTCCGGCCAGCGGACCTTGGTGACATGGAGATCTCGCATCACGCTGAGATCCTTCTCCCCGTCCGTGTCGATGATCGATGTGAACCAGAAATGCCCCGAAGATAGGCACCCCCTTTGACTTTGTCTTGAACGACATCGCAGCACGTCCGGTCATGACGTTGCCAATGAGTGTCTCCGGCTGTGGTTGGTAGACCACGATCTCCCCCGCGCTGTCATGAATCACTTGCGGGAACGGCGTCTGGGCCCAGGCAAGCGACGTCCCGGCCAAGAGAAGCAAGGCTACTACGGCGAGCGCCGCGACATGGTGTCTAACGTTCATGTCGTCATCCTCATTGTGAGTGAAATGCACACGGTACGGATCTACCGACCGCTACGGGCAATTTATGTTGATCGCGCCGTGTACACGCTAGGGCATTCCCTTGTGCGTGACGGGGCTTCGGGGCTCGTGACCGGATCCCTTGTCTCGCAAGCGCTGCCGCACCAGGCTGATATGATGCTTCAACGTGTAGAGCATGTGCATGTACGCTTTCGGCACGTTCAGGTGATCGGCACGCTCTTCCAGCCGGTCCAGGCGCTCGGACAACGCCCCGGCGGTGGTATCGGAGGACGCATCCAATTCCGCCTCCAGAAACTTGAGCTCGTTATAGACGCGAAAGATCCGGTTGTGTACGACCCACTGGATCAACGCTGGTACGAGGCGGAACAGTGGATACAGGAGGCCGACTACCGGAACCAGTACCATCAACGGCGATACGAGTGCGGCAAGCCAAAATGGGAGGTAGCGCTGCAGGAACGGCTGTCCACCTCGGTAATACTCGCGCGCCGAGGCACTCAGCGGCAGGTCGATGGGCTCGGCGGCAGGAAACTGGCCCGCCTTATTGAACACTCCAGGCGCTCCGTGCACCTCCGAGGCCGCCTCGAGGAGCGCGTACTGGATGGCAGGATGCAGATCCTTGCGCACCACCAGGCTGGTTTTAGCCGCGACCAGCGTAAGGTCTTTGGGCGGCCGGTCACGCGGGAGATCAGCGACGCCGCGCGGGAGCACCAACTTGCTGAGATACGGGCGCAGCGCCACATGCGCATCTGCACGCACCCATTCGTACGCCTGTATGGACTCGTCCACAAAGAGTTCGTGCACGATTGGCGCTTCGAGGGGCAGCATCATGGCAATCATGTCTACCTCTCCCTTCATCAATGCTGCTCCCGCCTGGACCGCATCGAGGTCGCGCACCCGTGCCCGACTCAGGTCCATGCCGACCGCAGCCGCCAGTTCGCGCGCATGCTTGTAGGTTCCGCTGCCCGGGATACCGAGCGATATTCGCATGCCTTCGCCCACCCTTGCCGGCCGATCCGGTGGCGGACCGCGCGAGAAGAGCCAGAACGGCTCATAGAACAGCGTGCCGAGCGAGACCAACTCCGGCGATTCCCTCGAGCTGGTCACACCGCCCTCCACGAGTGCCACGCTGACTCCGGCGCGCGGGTCACGGAGATGCCCGACGTTCTCGACCGAGCCATTCGTCGCCAGGAGCTCAAGTCGTAAGCCGTGGCGGGCGAAGATCTCTTGGTAACGTTGAGCAATCTTGCCATACATTCCACCTTCGAGATCGGTGGCGATCACCACTGTGCGCGGCGGCAGGGATCTGTACAGCAGCAACCAGGCCAACGCAATGACCAGGGCAATGCCGGCGCCGGCGGCCACCAACTGCCACCGAGTGAGGTTCAGCCGCGATGACGAAGGCGAGGTGTCTTTCATGGTGCTGCGATGATCCGATCCTGCATAGGGGGAAATGGTCCAGCAACGGTGTTGAACAGCAAGCCGGCTGACCCGCTCCTACGAGCCAGGGCATCCCACTCTACAGCATTGCCTTGAGAATTGTGAGCACATGCCGGCTCCTGACGTAGGTACTCCATCATGAGCACCGAGACGGGTCAGCAATGTATGTATCGAGCACGCCATAGTGATCCGATCCCGGTCGAGCCGAGAGGGTCGTGGGTTGCCCAAAGAGTTCTTGGCGCAAGCACCCCGTCAGACCGCTGGATGACTTTTTCATGAGGAACAGAAAATCAATCCGCCTCGCTTGGGTGACGCCCTTCTGATAGCCCTCAAGCACCTTCCGCTGCTGGCTCTCCGGAAGCCGCTTCACCGCTTCGCGAAGTGTGGAGGGCACTTCCCGTGCTCCCTGGCCGGCGATCACGTTGTGCTGAGGATCAAGACTGTAGACCTCGGTTTCGTGGCTCGCGATCATGTATGTGTCTCTGAGGCCCGCACGTTCGAGTTCGAGGTACTCGGGGTCGTCGGGCTCAAAATTAAAGTCGCCTCCGATGATGGCTCCGAGATAGGTTCCCTCAGCTTCCAGTCTCTGTATCTTGGTGACGAGTAAGCGAATCTCATCGAGCCGTCTCTCCTGGTCCTCCTCCATCGCGTTGACAATGTCTTCGAAGTCCTCACGCCGTACCCTTCCCTGTTCCACGGCTTCGTTGATCTTCTTAATGAAAAAGGCATTTCGCTCTAGACCTGAGTGCAAATGGAGACTGACCGCGAGAAGTTTCCTGCCGGTGTCGGGGTTTTCAAGCTCGGCGATCAGGGCGTATCGAAGCTCTCCCGTCTGGAGGCCCACGAAATCACTGCACCCCCCAAATCCCCCGCTGAGTTTGAGCCCTTCTACTTTCCGCAGCCGCAGAGGGGACTTGGCGAGAACTGCCAGGCCGTTATTGAGCCCTGGGACCACCGCGACCCCGGGGGCGAGGCGAACGCCACAGGCATCGACCTGATGAACCTGGGTGTACTGGAGGCCATGGGTCTTGAGCGCCTCGACATAGGCCTCGGCCATTTCAGGCAGGGGATTGACTTCCTGAAGAAGTATCACGTCCGGTTGCACGACGGCCAGCTGTTTAAATTGGAGATCGAGCCGCGCCTGGTGTACTTCTTTGGATTCACTGGCCTTGACAGTCAATCCGCTCGGCTCAAGTCCATGCAAGGTGTTGTAGGTGAGGACCAGAAATCGTGGCATCGGTATGCCGGTCGGAGTTCTGGTTTGATCAGCGGAGTGGGCGCAGGCGGTGAGGAATGAGCTCACAAGCAGCAGCGTGATCGCGACGTTATTCCGCCAGCGAGGAAAAGCTTGTGGACGATCTGTGTTCATCGTGTCCTCACGCAGGTGTCGAAAAGAAGAGATGTTTGATCACCTTGAAACAAGAATCCGACCTGAATCTGCCGTTGCCAATCGGCAGCCGGTATGGTATCCGGTTTTGATTGCGTTATAGTAGGCTGTACGGCTAGCCGACCCGGCAATAGATGGGAGGCCGTTATCTTGCACATCATGATGTTATTGGCTTAGCATCAACGCATGCATACGACCATGCCCCTCGATGACGATGTCGCCACCAAACTCAAGGCGGAGGCCCGCTCTATCGATGATTCTCGTTGATGCCAACCTTCTTCTCTACGCCTACCACCCACAGTCGGATCAGCACGAAGCGAGTCGGCTGGAGCGTACCCTGTCAGGGGTTGAGCTTGTGCGATTCGCTTGGCTGACACTCTGGGCTTTCCTCAGAATCTCAACGAATCCTCGCACCTTCGAACGTCCGCTCACCATGACCGAGGCGGAAGCGGCGGTGACGTCCTAAGCGGGACCTTTGAGCTAGTCCTCGTTGGGCTCCTTCTGCTTCATCTCTTCAGGATCCATGCGCAGTTCAAACGTACATCGGCCGACCGGCGCCCAGGGCTACCCAGCCGCGAATGATCCGGTACACGAACCAGAGGCCGATCAGGGCTATCGGCAGCCATGTGACGAGGATGCCGATCCCAAAGGTCCCAATGATGAAGACGACGCAGAGTGAGATCCAAAGCAGTCCGAACCAGAACGTCCTGATCTGCCATCGAAAGTGCGATTCGAGCCAGGTATCGCGCGCCTCGCTCCGCTGATGTAATTCAGAATGACCGCGATGATCGACGGCCAGCCGGTGAGAAATGCGCCGACCACGGTTGCGGTGCCGATAATGCGGGTGAGCAGACTAAACGCGTGCAGGGCGTAGACGACCTGCGTCCAGGTGACTAGGGAATGCGATGTCCGCTCCATTCCGGCCTCCACACATTCCTTGTAGTCGTTCTCCATGACCGGTATGCCCTCGTCTATCTGCGCGACGTAAGAAAGGATGCCCGCACTGGTGATGCCTTGACATCAGCACTGATGATGCTATGATGCCTTCATGCGCACGACAGTCCGCATCGACGACGACCTCCTCCTGAAGCTCAAGGAACAGGCGCGCAAGGAGGACACCACTCTGAACCGTTTACTTGATCGGACCCTCCGGGCTGGCATGCGCGCCACACCCAAACCATCCCCGCGCAGACGCCGCCACCGAGAACGGACTCACGCGATGGGCCAGCCCCGGATCAAGCTCGACAAAGCCCTGGCGTTAGCCGCTGCACTGGAGGACGAAGAGATCGTTAGAAAATTGCTCGGCCGAAAATGAAGCTCATCGATCTCAACATCCTTCTCTATGCAGTCAACGAAGAGGCTCCTCATCACGGTCCCGTCCTCGCCTGGTGGGAGCAGGCCCTCAATGGCGACGAACCGCTGGGGCTTCCTTGGGTCGTCGTGCTCGGATTCCTCCGTATCGCCACCAACCACGACATCTTTCCGCGACCGTTGGATCCCGATACGGCTATCGGTACAGTCCACGCTTGGCTGTCGCTCGACAACACAAGCCTCCTGCGCGAAAAAGACGAGCATTGGGAGATTCTCCGTTCCTTACTGAGCGAATCTGGCAGCGCAGCCAATCTGGTGACTGATGCCCACTTGGCTGCGCTTGCCATCAGTTACGGCGCCGTCCTCATCTCATGTGACAATGACTTTGCCAGATTCAAGCGACTACGTTGGGAGAATCCAATAGGCCGCAAACCGCTCCGGCGCTCGTGATTCAGATCACCCTCAGAAATTCGACGATATCACCACTCCTGCTACATCATGAGTTAGTCCAGCTCTCATACGCGCCGCTTCCGGGAAAGACGCCACCTGCGCTCGGACTGACCCGATACCGCCGCATAGTATCTATCTAGTGGTTGCCCCAACATTGCCTGGCTCCTGTTTCCGTTACTCGATTGAATAGGGTTGCGCCCGTATCACCGCTACGGTCGCGGTGGCGGACACACCCGCATCGTCAGGTGGAGTAGCCCTTCTTCATGAGATCAGTGGTGCTCTCGCTGCCGGCGACGCCCACGTCGGCGGCCTTCGCTGCGGCTTCAGCCTCGACCCCTGCGCGCCACTTCCCATCCGCAAGGTCGCGAAGTTTGTTGATGTCCTGAAAGACCAACACAATCTTTTCCGCCCTACCGCCCCAGCCGGCGCCGAATTGCACTTCGGGAATTCTCAAGTACGAACGCTTCCCCGTCGCCTTCTCCGCCACCACTCCGCCCCCACCTCCCGCGCCAATCATGGGGACCTTCACTATCCTCTCTTCGGCCACCAAGTACCCGACCGAATTTGCCAACTCTTGCTTGGCCTGCGGATGTTCCTTGATGAGACGCGCCAGGGTGTCCTGTTCGAGCTGGTCGAAATAGGCCAGCTTTTTTTCCTTGC
>JBEVJJ010000236.1:0-2694 GCA_040510255.1 Nitrospiraceae bacterium
ATTCGGGGCCAAGATGCTATTCAACACGGTCACCCTGAAACCTGGAATTACCTTCGAAGACATCGAGCTGGCTGTCGGAGAACTGTGCAGTGTCGTCAAGGAGACGTACGGAGGAGACAAGGGCGGATTTCTCGCCGGGCAGGTGTTTCGATTCTCGGGGTTCGTGTCGGAAGAGGGAACGCTGTCGGCTTCCAAGACCGCGGAGAATCACTACGTGATCGTGACCTATTGGCGCTCGTTTGACGATCACGAACGGTCTCATGCGAACGAACTGTTCACGCGCAAGTTTGCCGCGCTCGCCGCGATGTGTGCCGATACGAAGGAACTGGGCTACGACATGCTCTGGCAGGGCCAGGCCGAACCGCAGCGCATGTAACCGCGCGCTAGCCGGTGCTGCGCATACGGGTCGTTTCGACAAACTGTTCGGTCGCATCGTCCAGCACGCGGCCGGCCCGCCCCTGGCTGCGATGAATGTACAGGAGGTGAGGGGCGATGCCGGCAACCGGCTTCGGCGGCATGGGCATCTGGTAGGTGACCGGCCGGGCGTGGTCGGCCATCTGTAGATCCGGATTGTATACGCTGTTGAACTTCCACAACATCTTCACAAAATTGGTCTGACCCCGAAGCAAATGTCCCGCGGCAATACGGGCCGTGGATTTCAGCGCCGTCCAGCCCAGATGTTTGGTATTTAAGACCTGCTGCGTCTTGACCAGTTCTGCATAGAATTCAGGCAGAGGCAAGGTCGTGGGCAGCACCGCATGTTGAATATCGTAGAGGCGATAGTCGCGGCTCGTCACGCGCCGTGCCTCCGTGTGCCAGGTCTCCGTCCCCGGATACGGAGTATTGACGCTGATATTGACGATCTCCGGAATCTCCAAACACCATTGGCGAATGACTTCAAACCGTCGGCGATCCCACGAGGGGTCGGCAATTAAGTTGATGGCGACCGTAATCCCGAGAGACCTGGCAAAGTCGAGCGCTTCAAAATTCTTGCTGAGCGTAATACGTTTGCGATGGAGGGCGAGGCCCTCTTCGTCGATCGCTTCAATGCCGATGAACATGTAGGCGAGACCGAGCGTCTTCCAGAATTGGAACACCTCCTTGTTCCGCAGCAGCACGTCGCCCCGCGTTTCGAGATAGTACTGTTTGGTGATGCCGCGACGGGCGATCGCCTCGCCGATGGCCATCCCTTGTTTGGCCTGAATGAAGGCGACGTCATCGACGATGAAGACTCCCGGCTCACGCACGCGGCTCAGGTCATCAACGATGGCTTCGGCGCTGCGCGCACGGTAGCTGCGGCCGTAGAACGTCCAGGCGCTGCAGAAGGAGCAGTCCCATGGACAGCCCCTGGTAAATTCGATGGACGCGCAAGGGTCGAGCACACCGATGAAGTATTTCCGCCGTTGGCGGACCAGATCCCGGGCCGGTCGATGGTCATCGAGGTGCTCGAGCATTCGAACCGATGGCCCCTCGCCCATGGGCGTCACGGCGCCTGGCACAAGTCCCAAGGCACCGCGCTCACCGTCGAGTGCCTCAAGCAGCGGTCCCACAGCCGATTCCCCTTCACCCTTCACCACGCAATCGATCGCGCCGTCGGCATGCTCGAGAATCGCCTGTGCCACGAACGAGGCGCTCTGCCCTCCGACGAAGACCCGACAAGCGGGCAGCAGCTGTTTGGTCAACTTGGCGAGATCGACGATCTCCGGCACATTCGCGAGATAATTGCACGAAAACCCCACGACGTCCGGCCGCTGTTCATGTAACAGGCGAAGGTAGTCACGGTGTGATTCCACTTGCAGATCGATCAGGGTCACCCGGTGACCGAGCGTCCGCGCCGCCGAGGCAACGAGCTCAAGGCCGAGCGGTTCGAGGCGCAGATAGATTTTCGTGTACATCAGGGGGCCGGGGTGTACGAGCAAAACATTCATGTCGACCTCCATTCACTACGTTGACTCTAAGAAGGCCCCCGATCCTGCACAACCAGGAGTCGACCTAGTCGGTTTCACCGACGGGAAGGGTCGTACCGCGTGGCGCAAGGGACGGTGTTGGCAGGAAGGACGCCGAGCCAAGGGTTCTCGGAGCCAACAACCGCCGAGAACTGGTTATCCGGGAGGGAGTGCTAGATCCGCGGCGACCTCAAACCTCTCGTGAGTGGTAGCTTGTCCCTCCCCAGGAGTTTTACTCAGGCACTCTTCTCATAGAAAAATGTGCATTGATACTGTCAGAAGTGACAGTGCGTAAAGGTCTTGATTGCTTGTCAACCATGCGGAGTCTCCCGCCGCGGTATTCCGCTATGGTATGCTGCGCGACAGCATGCGCACTGCCTCAACTGAGCAGAGTGAATTGGCAGCCGCCACGGCCAAGCGCCGGACGTTCGCCATCATCAGTCACCCGGACGCCGGGAAAACGACGCTGACGGAGAAACTCCTCCTATATTCGGGGTTGATCCGGACGGCCGGGATGGTGCGCGGACGCAAAGGGGGCAAGACGGCGGCCTCCGACTGGATGGGCATGGAACAGGAGCGGGGCATTTCTATTACCGCCTCAGCGATGCAGTTCCCCTACAAAGATGCCGTGATCAATCTTCTCGACACTCCGGGGCACCAGGACTTTTCGGAGGACACCTACCGGACGCTGACGGCTGCCGATAGCGCCATTATGGTCATCGACGCGGCGAAGGGTGTTGAAGCGCAG
>JBEVJJ010000237.1:0-9745 GCA_040510255.1 Nitrospiraceae bacterium
CTCTTCATACCCTACATAACCAGGCGGTGCTCCGATCAACCTGGCCACGGTGTGCTTTTCCATATACTCGGACATGTCGATGCGAATGAGATTGGTCTCATCGTCAAACAGGGTCGCAGCCAATGCGCGGGCCAGTTCAGTTTTGCCCACACCGGTCGGCCCAAGAAAGAGGAATGAACCGATCGGACGGTTAGGGTCCTTGATCCCGGAGCGAGCACGGACGACGGCGTCGGCAACCGCGATCACCGCCTCGCCTTGACCGACCACTCGCTTGTGCAGCAGGTCTTCAAGCTTCAAAAGCTTTTCCATTTCACCCTCAACCAACCGGCTTACGGGAATACCGGTCCAGCGGCTCACGACGGCTGCAATATCATCCTCATCCACTTCTTCCTTGAGCAGGCGGCTTTCGCCCTGTTGTTTGTCCAGACGTTGCACCTCTTGTTGCAGTTCCTGCTCAAGTCGAGGCAATTCACCGTAGCGTAGCTGGGCGACTTTATTTAAATCGTACGCGCGTTCGGCCCGTTCGATTTCGACTTTGACTTCCTCAATGTGCTGGCGGGTTTTCCGTAATTTCGCGACAGAAGCCTTCTCTGACTCCCACTGTGCCCTGAGGACCTGAAGTCTGCTATTCTTTTCAGCCAATTCCTTTTCGATGCTCACCAAGCGAGCTTTGCTGGCTGCATCGTTTTCCTTCTTGAGCGCTTCCCGTTCAATCTCCAGCTGCATGACCTTTCGTGACACTTCATCCAATTCTGCCGGCATACTATCGATCTCCGTCCGCAGACGGGCTGCGGCTTCGTCGACCAGGTCAATGGCCTTGTCAGGTAAGAATCGGTCAGAAATATAGCGATGTGACAATTTGGCCGCCGCGACCAGCGCGCCATCCTTGATGCGCACACCATGATGAACCTCATATTTTTCCTTGAGTCCGCGCAAGATTGAAATGGTATCGTCAACAGACGGCTGATTTACCATGACCGTCTGAAAACGCCGTTCCAGGGCCGCGTCCTTTTCGATATGTTTCCGGTATTCATCCAGAGTTGTCGCACCAATGAGGTGGAGTTCGCCTCTCGCCAACATGGGCTTCAGGAGATTCGCTGCATCCATAGCGCCTTCTGCTGCGCCGGCTCCAACGACGGTATGTAACTCGTCAATAAACAGAAGAATCTGCCCCTGAGCCGCCTGAACTTCCTTTAGAACGGCTTTCAGTCGTTCCTCAAACTCTCCTCGGAATTTCGCTCCGGCTACCAGAGCACCCATATCGAGGACGACCAAGCGCTTCTTCTTCAAGCCTTCCGGCACATCTCCCTTCACAATACGTTGCGCAAGTCCCTCTACGATGGCAGTTTTGCCCACCCCTGGTTCACCGATCAGCACCGGATTATTCTTTGTCCTGCGTGAAAGGATCTGGATCACCCGGCGAATTTCCTCATCGCGACCGATCACAGGATCGAGTTTTCCCTGTTCGGCCAACCGAGTAAGATCGCGTCCATATTTTTCGAGAGACTGATAGGTGCCTTCCGGATCCTGGCTGGTCACGCGCTGATTGCCTCGTACCTTTTGAAGGGCCGCAAGCAATTTGTCTTTCGTCACGTTGAGCCGGTTCCAAAATCCGCCTTCTTCCACCATTGCGAGGAGCACGTGCTCGATGCTGATATACTCATCCCGGAGTTCTTTCATGATATCTTGGGCACGCGTGAGCACCTTCGCCATCCTGGGCGTCAGGTGAAGTTGGCCAGGCGCCGCGCCTGGCCCTTGAATTTGAGGGATCTTGGCTAACGCCAGTTCGGCGCCCTGCCGTCCCGCTGACACCGAGACACCAGATTGTTCGAGCAAGGCGGATGCGATTCCGCCATCGTGCTCGAGTAGCGTGTGGAGGAGGTGCTCGACATCGATACCTTGATGACCACGGCGCATCGCCAATGAGGATGCTTCCTGGAGGCCTTCTTGAAGCTTTAGGGTCATCCGATTCATATCCATGACATGGTCTCCTCGATCAGGTGACGTCATTGAGGACATAATCATTCATAAGATGAAGTCAACGCCGATGCCTGATCTCACACTAGACTGGTCTTTCACAACAGGTGATGAACCGACCTCGAGAACTACTGGGAATTCCTCAACACGACCGGCGCGGACATGACCCGACCGCGTTGGTTTCAGCATGACATGTTGACCTGCGGCGATATCTCTGTCCGGTGAAGACGACACCTCATGAGGATCTCACCCGCTTGACCGCCGGGTTCAATCCAGACTATTGTCCAAATTTTGGACACATGCTCGCACTCGCGAAGGATCGAACGTGGGGATTCTCTCGTTTATATGACAATCATCGGCTGGACTGTCTGAATCATGGTTGACGTTCTTTCCTCCACCCTTCGGCTATACCGGGAAGCGATGCGCGCCACCGGACGCTCCCTTATTCATGGCTGGATCATTATTATCGCGATGATTGCGTTTGCGGTCGCTTTTTGGCTTGCCGCCGGCCTCGCACGACCGCTTGGCATTGGCGGGAGCTTCATCCTTGGCGCGGTCAACGCACTTTTGATCGGTTCCACGCTCAGTCTCATCGAGCAGGCTGTGAAGGGCGTTCGTCAGCTGACCTTTCGAGACATTCTTGACAGTGTCGGACAATACTTTTGGGATGTGATCGGAGTCGGATTCGTCCTATGGATTCCGACGATGCTGTTAGATACCAGTCTCCAGTCGAATCCAGGTAGTCAGGTTTTTGTCATTGCCGCTTTGTTGTTGGTATTCATCCTGTTGAATCCCGCACCGGAAGTGATCTATCAAGTTCGGCATGACTCTCCCCTGGATGTCCTAAAAAGCAGCTATGAATTTGTACTCGAAAACTGGATTGAATGGTTCCTTCCATTGGGGGTGGTTCTCATGCCCCTCAGCTTTTCTTTATTCGTGTCGCTCTCCAGTCGGCTCGGCAGAGGAGCAGGGTTAGATTTCTTTCAACTACTAGCATTTCCATTTACGGTCTTGTCTGCATGGTTGACCACCCTTGGGATACCCTCCGAAGTGACGAGTGTGGCTGCGCTTTTCCTTACGCCGCCACTGGCAGTGGGGATGCTTCTTTTTCGTGGGCATCTCTTTGCCGCATTGCACCACTCAACACGACGTCAACGTGCCTTCTCATCCAGATCATAACCGCGCTAGACGACATCGAATCTTCCTTTGCGCCACACCGCACCTGCACGCTGCAGGAAAAGCGGAAGATATTGAGAGTCTGCATGAACTGTTGTATGGCTTTACATACACCGCGTCTGATCGAAAACCGATTCTACTGACATCCAAAGGCTCTTGGTAGTGCGTCTCTCTATCTTCTGGCGGCTCGTATTAACCTATCTTGTGATTATCGTCGTGATGGCTGGAGTGAACCTCTACGCGCTGTTTCAGATCCGCGAGCTATCCGCCCTGAGTGCGGAGATGACGTCGCACCACTATCCCGAGATTGAAGCGGCCAAACGGTTACTATCCTCGTTCTATGATCAAGTTCAGAGTCAGAAAAAATATGTGGCCGTACATGCCGCGACGTTCCTTCAGCATTTCGACCAAGAAACCAAAGAGTTTCAACATGCTCTGGGACAGCTTCACGATCGAGAGACGTCTCTTCAGGGGCAGCAACTACTAAAGGAGGTCGATCGCCTGCAACAGCAACATATCGCGCTTTTTCACGCACAGCTGTCCCAACTGGCTTCGGATCCCACACAGGCCGAGGAAATGTACGAAATTCAACGAGGGGCGATCACGGATCGCATGACCACAACGCTCAACAGCTATATCAGTCTTCATCAGGCCCGCATCAGCGTCAGTGTGAATGAATCCCGCGCCAGTTCGGTCCAAGCCGAAGCGGTCACACAGCAGCTCGTCCTCGTGGCCCTGCTCTTCGGACTCGGCCTTGCAGCCGTAGCCAGCTATAATATTCTGCGGCCTCTGCGCCGACTTCAGGCACATATCAAGGAGATCGGGCAGGGGCATTTCCATACCTCCTTACAGGTCAACGCGCCCAGCGAACTACGGGAACTGGCCGATACCGTCAATTGGATGGGAAAACAGCTGCAGCAGCTGGATGATATCAAGAGTGAATTTCTCGCGCATGTGTCGCATGAACTGAGGACTCCGATGGCGTCCATTCAAGAAGGAACTCACTTGCTGCTTGACGAAATCCCCGGTCCTCTCACCCAAGATCAACGCACTACCTTGCGTATTATGGCTGACAGCAGTCGGCGGCTGATGCAGCTTATTTCTACAATCCTGGACCTTTCAAAGATGGAAGCCGGCATGCTGGAATACCGGTTTACCCCTACGGATCTCAAGAAAGTCGCTGATGTATCAGCGAACAAGATCCGGTTGTTGGCCGATGCAAAACACGTTCAATTGATTATCGAGGCCCCGCGGGAGCGTTACTGGGTCAACGCGGATAGCTCACGGATTGAGCAGGTGCTGGATAATCTTCTGTCGAATGGCTTGAAATTTAGTCCAGAAGCGGCCATTGTAAAAGTGGTGATGACTCCAAAAGTGGAGGACGGATTCATGTTTGTGTCGGTCACCGATTCAGGCCCGGGCATTCCACCTTCGGAAGTTCCCCACGTCTTCGACCGCTTCTACCAAGGCCGTACCAAAGCCAAACGCGCATCAATGGGAAGCGGTCTAGGATTGGCACTTGCCAAAAGGGTGGTCGAAGCTCATGGAGGCCGAATATGGGTGGAAAGTGAAGTGGGAAAAGGAACCACCATCCGATTCTTCCTGGTGCTGACCCGGTCGGGAGGCACGGCATGAGGTCTCCACAAAGGATGCTATGGCTCAGCATTCTTGTTCTAGCTTCCCTTGAAGGATGCGCTGCGCTTCAGCCCCCCGGTTCCTCGCCCTATTTTTCGTCGGATCAACTGGACGCCAAGGCCTTGGAAAATATCATCAAAAAACAGGAGACCCAGATCAGCAAATGTAACATGAAGGCGACCTGTGACCATGCCTACTTTACACGTGCGCTTGCCGCCCTATACGAAAATCAAGAAATGGCGGTACGTTATTTTGAGAAGGTCATCAGCGTGGCGCCGAAAAGCCCTCTGTCGACCTCAAGCAAAACCTGGATTCAGCTGCTACAGCAAGGGAACATCCCCCCCGATCAATCCTGGATGCAAGGTGTCCTAAGCGGACCCGCGATTGCACAAAATGCGAGGGTACTCAATCAGGCGACCGAACGTGCGGTCCGTGATCTATTGGACAGGGAGCTTGTCATTCAAGGACTGCGGTCTATTCAGGAGGTAGAGGCGCAGTCGGTCGTCAATCTCCATCGCGAACTGCAGGAGCAGGAAAAGAAAGTGGAGGCCCTAACAACCAGGCGGGAGCCTTCCAAGGTTCTCGTAGAATCAGGAACCCTTCAGTTCTTGCAGCGCCAGGTCAGCGATCGAGACAGGAAAATCGAGGAACTGTCTGGCCAATTGGAAGCCCTCAAACGGATCGACCAGGAAATGAGAGAAAAGATCAGGCCGATCAAACCACCCTCCAACGCGATACTACCGTTGGTGCCGGAACCTATCAAACCATAGGCGGACCATGGATCAAGAACGTATTCTCGTGGTCGACGATGACGAAGGTCTATTGCATCTATTGAGAATGCGGCTGTCAGCAATGGGTCTCAACGTCACCCCCTGCACGACTGGCCAAGATGCCCTCAATGCCGCCCGACGGGAAACGTTTGACATCGCGATCACCGACTTGCGGCTACGGGGTGAAGACGGCTTGGACGTGACGGAGGAACTACTGCGAACCCAACCAGGCCTCCCCGTTATTATTCTCACCGCCCATGGCAGCATTCCCAATGCTGTCGAAGCAATGCAGCGAGGAGCTTTCGGCTACCTGACTAAACCGTTCGATGATAAAGAGCTAAAGGCTACCATCGACAAAGCGCTCTCTCAACAGCGAATGAGTCGGGAAATCCAACGGCTGAAGTCCTTGGTCAAAGAACTGTATGGCCTGGAAAATGTGATCGCACGAAGCCCGGCGATGCAGCGGATCTTTCAGCAGATTGCCCAAGTAGCTGATTCCGACGCCACTATTCTTCTGTGTGGGGAGACCGGCACGGGGAAGGAGGTATTGGCGCGTGTCATCCATACAAACAGTCGTCGAGCCAAGCATCCCTTCGTCGCAATCAACTGTGCTGCAATCCCTGAAACCTTGTTTGAGAGTGAATTGTTCGGACACGTCCGAGGCGCCTTCACAAGCGCCGTTGCGCAGAAGCGAGGATTCTTCCAGAGCGCCAATGGCGGTACCATTTTTCTGGATGAGATCGCCGAAATGCCGCTCCCAATGCAAGTCAAGTTGCTTCGTGCGGTTCAAGAGCGTGAGGTCCGTGAAGTTGGGGCAGATTACACGACAAAAATAGATGTCCGCATTATCGCCGCCACCAATAAGGATTTGAATGAGGCCGTGAAGGCAGGAGACTTCCGGCACGATCTATATTATCGAATCTCCGTGGTCCCGTTGACCGTGCCGCCGCTTCGAGAACGAAAGGATGACATTCCGTTTCTTGCACAGCATTTTGTCAAGCAAAGCGCACAACGATCGAATAAGGATGTGCGAGGATTTACCCCGTCGGCCATGCATCGGCTCATGGTATATCCATGGCCAGGCAACGTCCGAGAGTTGGAAAATGCCGTGGAGAAGGCCGTCGTTATGTCACGGCAGGATATGATTTCTCCGGATTTGCTTCCGGCGGTCGGCGTCGCACCCGACCTTGCGATGAAGCCGCTCACGGAAGCAAAAGAAGATTTTGAACGAACCTATTTGCGGAACGTGCTGCAAATGACTGGGGGAAATATATCCCGAGCCGCCCAATTCGCCGGGCGATATCGAGCGGACTTCTACAAGATGTTAAAAAAGTATGGCCTGCATCCGTCTACGCTCAAGACCAAATCCGAGCCAGATGCAGAGGGGATTGCGGAGGAAGAGGACCTCAAGGAAGTGTGAGATCGAGCTACTCCTCGTCGACGTTGCAAGTATCCCGACCGTCAAGAGCATGCGGACCCTTGGTGCTTACCGATTGACATCGGAGGGAAGACACACACGTTTGGCTATCTCTCCAATGACGACAATTCCTTCATTCCAAATGACCGAGTGACCTAGCAGCGCCATTCGTCCATGTACAAATTGTTCGAGACGTTTTTGTTCCTGACGAGACGTTTGAATAAACTCCAGTCCTACTTTGAACCCATCGACCCATCGCACCGCGGCGAGGGGAACATTGAGGGGCGACTGTAGGTCCGGCAGGAAAATGCGCATCTGCACGTAGTCACCTGTTTTCAATGTTTCGGCTCCTTCCAACAAACACCCTGGCAGAGACAAATCCAGAATACGCCCTTCTCCCACGCCATCATCGCCAGCAAATATCACGGAACAAGAAACCGAGATACGCTGGCTGTAGCGTGTTTGCATCTCGCCTCCTTCTGATACCAAACCATTGAAGAGCACGGATTCAACTGACACCTTGAGGCATCATAGCGATCACGATCGTCCATTCTGTATTCCCTGAAGAGACTAATCCAAAAGGGGGGGGAGGGAACGCACTGCGCGCAAGGCAAGGAATTCACAGCTAGGGCCGCTGGAAGACCTCTGAGATGAATGGAATCACTGGGTTAAGGGCACGGCATCGCGGCTGACCATCGAACGGACAGTTCATCCCCATCGCTATGACGTTCGCCGTCTGCTGTCATCGCCGATGCAGATCTGCGGTGCCCATCGCATTGACACCTCGTGGTTCTGACTGTAGTCTAACGACATGCTGACCCTAACTGCACAGTAGCGGCCGCGGGATGACGTTGCTCAATTTTCGATGAGCATAGCGCAAACAATAAGGATAAGGAGTTTATCATGACACCAGAAGAGAAAGTAGCAAAGATGACGAAGGCCATCAATCAGGCGATCAAGGTGATGGGGGATCGGTTCGGGTCAACCGAGGAAGATGTCGCGCGGACCATTCAAGAGTTGAAAGCATCCTTGCAACCTGCACCGTGAGCGGCTTCAAGACATCCGCAGGAACGTGCTCAACTCTTTTCACCGCATTCAAGTCAGCACTTCATGAGTCTACTTCGGTATATGTGGTGCACATGTACCGAAGAATCCATCTCTCGGCTTGTTTCCAGGTCTTCTCCGCCAGTATGTCCGGTTGAAGATTCCTCTTCCGTTATGGTCAGAATTGCGCAGTCCATTGCAACGCCATCCCCTATGATGATGCTGTCTTGGACCTGTCATCTCAGAAAGTGGGCGAGGTGTCGTGATGACGAGAAGATCCAATGACTCCTCAGACGTCCCCACCTCTCCCGATCGTGAATATGCTGTAATAACCAGGGCTCTAATCTCCCAGTACATGGTCACTCCCGTACAGACAGAGTTACTCAACCAGGACGTGAGTTCCGGTTGGTTCCCCGTACGAGAAGGAGTAGCACAATGAAGTCCATCATCATGTGGGGCGAGGATGAGCCCGCTCGAACGCGCCATGCGGGCTGAGACAATGGGTTCCTATTTTGCGAAAGTTCATGACCTCAGAAATGAGCGGTAGATGGGAGCTTCAACCGTAGGCTGAGCTCTTATCATCTCAAATGGGGCGCCAATCCTATTGTCACCGTCCATTCTGTTTGACTCTTGTGAAGAAGTCGGGACCAGGCCCTGCTTCCAATTCCGTCCCCAGATACTCTCCTGCATTCTCTCGATCAGAAGCTTCCTCTGGCTGAGCTACTTTGACCAGACGATCCGTGTTGCAATAGGCCATAGTGAAACACGTTTGAACGATGAAAAGGGGGTGAAGCGATGCTACACCTACACCTAGACCTGATCTCGGTGAGTACTTGGATTGTTATCGGTGGCGCCTCCCTGACAGTGTTTTATCTTGTGTCATTATGGGGGCTTCGTTTCTGCAACCGGCGTCCGGGAAGGACGGGAACGGTTGATCTCCCATGAATGGGTCTGTGTTGCACTCGCTTATCGCAAGCCAATGGACCGACGGGCGCATACGTCTGGATTCCTTGCTCAGATTAATCAATGGCTTGAGTGAAGCGTTGCAACAAGATGTGGAGGCCTTAAGCCAGCTGGATCTATCTTCCCCATCCTGCGAGCAGGAAACTCGGGAGCGGATCTTCCCGACATTACGCCGTTTCACTTTCGATCAGCGTCTACGGGATGAATGCAGGGCACTTATTCGCTTATTGCAGTTCTGCGGAGAGGACCTTTCGCAATCGCATGGTATCGATACCGCTAACCAATTGCAGGCGTTGGCATCAATTGACGCTGCCATCGCATCGGCGGAACGCGGGTAGGATGATACGAAACGCGGGGTAGCAGCTGCAGTGACCCTTGTCGAGCTAGATTCGGCAGTTTTCCCTGGAGGCACCCACGTGACCTATTCAACATGATAAGGAGGTCAGGTGCAAATACGAGGCGAAGACAGCGGCGACACTTTCAAAATTGTCTGTCTATGTAACAAATCGAACGAGCCATCCGCCTTGCCCAACGTGGTCATGCTGCCCTGGTCGGAGTATGGGACACCGGCGCTGCGAGTGCACTGTCCTAACTGCAATGAAACAAAGACCTATAAATTGACTCACCTGCAAGGATGGCAAGCTCAGGGGTAGCGTAGGTTCATGTAAGCGTCATCCATTCTGGGAGGCCTCTTTACTCACCAGCGCATCTCCAAGACGCAGTACCTGAGCAATTGTGATCAGTATCTATCCCTCCAGGGGGT
>JBEVJJ010000238.1:0-13065 GCA_040510255.1 Nitrospiraceae bacterium
GCTGGGTAGCCCCAGCAAGGCGGCATGTGCGGCGAGGGCTTGCGCGCCATACTCAATCGCGCACAGGCTGCGCAAGCCGGTCCGGTCGCGCAGCGGGTTGTCGATCCGACGATGACTGGTCGCCACACAGACAATGTGCCGGTCGTCCCAGCTCTCGATGGTGTCGAGCAAGCACATCGCCCCTTGATGGGGAATCAGTTCGGGAATCTTCAAACAAGTCGTATCCACGATTACACCACCGGTTCGCACGAAATCACCAGGCTTCTGTCGTCATCGAGATAATCAAGTGACACGGTCTCCGTCTTTCCTCGGGCCAGGGTCGCCAACAGTGGAAGGCAACGGGCTGCGGGGTTGCTGTACAAACTGCGGGGGAGTTCTTCCGGATAGGACGTGGCCGGACGGGACGGTTCGAAACCGATGTCCCACCGCATTAACGAGGTCTTGGCGGCAGACGGTGTCATGAGGATGGCTGCGGCAAAGCTATGTTCGACAGGCCGAAAGGCATGTAGCGGAACGGGAAACGGGAGGTCGGACGCAATCAACATGACCGGCTGATGTTCCACGATTGTTTGGGCGGCGGCTTCCAGCAGACCGGCCGCGAACGACAGGTCGTAGGCGCAGACATTCGTCGATGCCAATTGGGATCCGGTGGCAATGCTCCAATAGCCGGCCGGCGCGTTGTGCACCGAGTTATGAAACGAGGTCGGAGAGATCTCTCGTTCGAGCCTCGCCAGTGCAGCGCAAATCTGATCGGTAATACGGCCGTCGCCGTCGGACGACGTGAATACGGTGGCGACCTGGTCGCCGGCCAAGCCGCTGCTACGCAAGGCTTCCTGCGCGGCTGCAATGGCGAGACGGGCGACATCGCTGCTGCGTCGGCGTTCGGTGGACGCCAGAATGTCGGGGATCAGTTGTGGTGTCGGTTTCAGCCGGTAGAGATCTTGACCTGCGAAGATCGATCGCGCGCATGCCCAGCCGTCCAACCCCGGCCCAACGAGTCCGACGCTTTGAATACAGACTTGCATCAGGGTGCCTTTCCGAAAACGAGGCTGCAGTTGTTGCCGCCGAAGCCAAATGAATTGCTCATGACTCGGCGCAAGGGACTGGCTTCGCTCTTGAGGAGGATTCGGCTCTGAAAAAGAGGGTCGACCTGCTTCGTATGGAGAATGCCCGGCATGAACCCATGCCGAAGACAGAGCCCTGCAATGATCGCTTCGGTGATGCCGGCGGCTCCCAACGTATGGCCGGTTCCTCCCTTGGTCGAGCTACACGGCGTGTTTTCGCCGAACGTGCGCCTGATTGCCTGGTCCTCAGCCCGATCATTTGCCTGCGTCCCGGTCCCGTGTAGGTTCACATAGTCGATATCGGTCGGTTTTATGCCGGCGCGGTCCAACGCCCGTTCCATCGCTGCGACGGCGCCCCTTCCTTCCGGATGAGGCGTGGACATGTGATACGCATCGCTACTTTCGCCGTATCCCAACAGCATGAGATCTCCGGTACCGTACCGTTGCCGTTCCAACAGCACAAATCCTGAGGCCTCCCCGATGGAAAGGCCGTTTCGATTCGTGTCGCATGGACGACAGGCGCCATCTGAGAGCAGACCGAGCGAGGCGAATCCATACAGGGTCATGAAGCAGAGGCTGTCGACTCCGCCGGCGACGACCGCGTCACACAGGCCGGCTTCAATCCAGCGGGACGCGCTGGCGAACACCTTGGCGCTGGACGAGCAGGCGGTCGAGATGGAGGTCGCTGGGCCGGTCAGTCGTAAATAGCGCCGGACGACGGCGCTGACCGAGAACAGGTTCTGCGTCTGGCGGTAGCGGAAGGTCTCCGGCAATGCCCCATCCGATGGTCTTCGCTGCCGGTAGGCTATTTCAGTTTCGAGAATGCCGGAAGTCGTCGTTCCGACCAAGACACCGATTCGGTCCGGTCCGTAGGTCTCTCGCGCGCGGTCCACTGCTCGTTCGAATTCGTCCTGGCGCAATCCCGCCAGAGCGAGACGGTTGTTGCGGCAATCGAACTCTGCCAATGCTCCGGTGATCGGCTCGGTCTCCAAGCCGTCGATTCGTCCAATCCAGGTCTTGATCGTGGCATCCTCAAAATCGTTGGGCCGTAAGCCGTGCCGGTCATGACGCAGCCCATCCCATGTGGCTGCAAGACCGAGCCCGAGCGGATTGGCGGTTGTCATCGCGGTCAATGTGAGGGGCTGCATGAGACGGCTTCCTTTTCTTGCGCGAGCAGGGCTGAGACAACCAGGGAGAAGAATGCGCCGAGGCTGACGGTGAGGCCGATCGCATGGAGTACCGGCGTTCGTGAAAAAGCCAAGGCACCGAACGCAGAGAGAGTTGCGATAATGCACACCGTCAGCGACAGCAGGGTTCGGCGACGGTCGGCGTCATCGGTGAACGGCCGATTGAAAAACAGCGCGTAGTTGAGGCCGATGCCGATCACCAACAGCAACGACACCAGATGGAACAGCGACAGACGCTCACCGATAGACAGGAGGGTCATCACGACGAAGACCACGGCGATCAGTGCCGGAAGCAAGACACGCCCGACCCGCAGCGGATCGCGGAGGCCCCACCATAAAACTCCGGCGATGGCCACGATACCCGCCGCGGTGAGGCGCAACGATTCATTCCGATAGCCATTCACCAATCGTCCGGATTCGGTTTTCAAATCGAGGAAGGTGATTCCCGGGCCGGCCTCTCTCGTCATCCGATCGCCCAATACGGCACCTGATGCGATGCCACGCAACGGCGCCAACCCGATCCAGTCTTCTCCGCTGTGCATCAGGAGAGAGCGGCTCTTCAAGGAGAAGGCGGACTGTTGCAAATCGGCAATCTCCAGCGGCTTCGCCTTGCGAGCCTGCTCGACGTCCCGAATGAACGGCTCGAAGAGTCGGGCGCGAAACGGCAGGCCCTCCAAGGCACGTGTGAGGGCAGGTAGGAGCGTGCTCGTCTCGGGGAGCGCGGCGCGGCGCCGTGCCTGCGTCTCTCGCGACGGCAGATACAAGCTGGGAAGATCGAATCCCGTCAACAACTCCTCCTGAGTCAACCGACGGAGGAGGGCCGCGGCGGACTCGCTTCGCCTGAGCACTTCCTCCTGGCTGTCGCCTCGGATGACCAGCAGATACCGAACGTCCGGCGCACCGACTTCCGTCCGTAGCTGTTCATCCAGGGCTTTGGCTGATTGTGAGACGGGACTTAGATTGGCCAGATCGTTATCCCAGATATCCTGGTAACGAATGGCCAGCGCGACCACTGCCCCAATGGTCAGTACCAAGACTATCCATGCGGCAGGACGCAACGCCTGCAGCGGCAGGTTCCAGTTCAAGGGCAGGATTTGACGCAGCGGCGTCTTGACCGGCCGGGAGGCGAGCGCCGGCAGGATCCACCGAGTCACGAATCCTGCAGACAACACACCGACGACGGAGAGCACACCCAGTTGGGAAAGGCCGGTAAAACTCGACAGCAACATGGTCAAGCCGCCGAACACCGTCGTCATGACGGCGAGTCTTAAGGTTGGCCAAATGCGAGTCAGGGTTTCCTGGATACGTTCCCCGGCCGCGACGTGTGTCAATAGATACGCAGGATAATCGACGGCTTCGCCGATCAGGGTGGCGCCAAATCCGAGGGTGATGCCGTGGACGAAGCCGAAGACCAGCTGGACGACCGATATGCCGACCAGCACGCCGGTGAGGACCGGTAACAGGCTCAGCAGGACAGGTGAGGTTGAGCGATAGACCAGGAAGAGCAAGCCGAGGACGAGTCCGCCCGCGATGCTCGAAAGCCGCCATGAGTCCCGTTCGATGGTCGCCCGCGATTCGACGGCAAACACGCCGGGGCCGCTGACGAGCAGCCGGCCCGTCTCCGGCAAGCCGGATGTTGCAAAGGCCTGCCGGATCGCGCTCACCGCCTGCTCCTGCTGATCGATGTCAAATCCAGCCGCCCTAGTTTCCGCGACGAGTTGGGCGCGCGACCCGTCTCGGGAAAACCACACGCCGTGTAGCACCGAGGGACTGTCACCCATGGACAACTCGGAAAGTATCTGTCCTAGTTCGCCGGTTGGGTCCGCGGGGAGAACTGCTTTGGTGACCGCGCCGGCCGGCGAGCCGAGCAATTGCAATTGCCGCTCAAGTGATGTGCGCAAAGCCCGCTCCGTAAAGTGATCGGCGGTTATGGCCGAGCTCAGGACATAGCGATGACGCATCAAGACCTCACGTTCAGCCGCGAGGTTGGCCGCGTCACCGTTGTTGACATAGGTGAACAAGCCACTCGCCCGAAGCTTCTCTGCGAGCCGGCGACTGGTCCCAGCCAGTTGTTCCGGCACCGCGCCTTCCAGGGCAATCAGCATGAGCCGAGCCGCCACGCCATCACGCAATTGGGCCACCAGCAGCTCCTGCGTGGGGTCTGCGGACCTGGGCAGCAACGCCGTCAGATCCGTGGTCACCGTCATACCGGCTATCACCACAATGCTGCCGATCAGTGCGGCAATCCACAGGATAACGGCTGTTCGAAATGGAGCCGTCACGAAGCCTGCTCATGGATCTTCATGACCGAATGGTCCCCTCCCGTTTCCTGTATCTCGACCGCGGTCAGGCGATTCCCGTCTCCGTTGAGCCGGATAGACGTGAGGTATTCCGCCGCCTGCTGATCCAATGGTCGCAATGTCAAGATCCAATGCTCGCGAGTCCCTTCGAGCTTGACGTGATAGAAGCGTCTCAGCGTGGCGACGTCGCCGGCGAGACTGGCTCGAATCGCTTCAATAAACGACCAGATCAGCGGATGGCTCTTCACCCCCACGCGCTTCGTGCCTTCTCGATTGGCCAGGGTGAGCTGGTCACCCTGCACAACCACATGCTCCTCGTAGGGGGTGAGAACATGTTTTTCCACACGATCCGGTCTGGCATAGGATAACGTCCCCTTGAGGACCAGCGGCTGGGTCAGCATGCTCACCGTTTTCGTCTCGGTGAAGGTATCCTGACGCGACGTGACCTGCGCCATCAACTCCATCAGTTGAGGCACGTCCAACGGCGGTCCGCTCGGCTCACTGCTCGCGATGCCGTCCTGCGCACAGAGCAGGCTCAGGGTCAGCGCCGGCAGGACGAGTGTGAGGAGACAATGCATAGAAGTTGAACCAGTTGTATGGATAGAGACGGCAATAATGTTCGAGCCGGCTTACATACTGCTTGACCCACGGACGAATTTCCTCGGAGCGGCGATTGTAGCCCAACGGAATGGGGTCAGCCAGTAGTTCAAAATGGACGGCATACCGCTTGCCGCCTTGGTACAGACCGAAAAAGAGCACGACCGGAACCTGTAAGAGAGCCGCCAACAAGAAAGGTCCCTCGGGAAATAATGTCGGCTCACCGAGGAATGTGCAGGAGACCGTCCGTTCTCCGCTGAAGGTCCGGTCTCCCAGGATACCCACCAGTTCACCGCGGTCCAGCCGTTCTTTGACAGCCAGCATCGTGCCTGGCGCACCGGGCGGAATGATCCCTGCCCGGATGTCCGGATGCAGATCGTGTAGCACTTTGTTGAGATTCGATGTGGCCGCTTCGTGCATCACGACAGAGATCGGCAGGTGCTCAGCGAAGAGCCCATGGGCACGGAGGACTTCGAAGCTTCCCAGATGAGAGCCCAAGAGAATGCAGCCGCGCTTCTTCTGAATGGCGTTCTCAACGATGGATGCGCCTTCCATGCGGATCTCGAAATAGCGATGTCGTCCCGACAAGAGATACACCCGATCGTGGGTTGTTGAGGCGAATGCGTGATAATGACGAAAGACATCCCGCCAGCCCGCCGGGCGTTTGAGGATGCGCTCCAGATATTGTCGCGAGACCCGTCGGGGTCCGCTCGAGAACATGATGAAGTACATGCAGATGGGATAGAGAAACCATCGCGTCACGGGACGGCCCACACGCAGCGTCATCCAGGTCAGAAACTGCATGAGGATTCGGCTACCGCGTTCGGGTTGACCGAGCCAGTGATCTCTCACAGGACATCTTGCTTCGCATGATCGGGGGTGTGCTGCATTGTCCCCGATGCGATTCGGGTATGTCCTCGCGTCACGACGAAGGAAAGCCGCCGGACTGAGGACGACTCCAAGACAATGGTGAAAGGGTCACCCGGCCGCAACGGAGCGGTAAATTTAACAGAGCTAATCTGAAAATCATTCGAGGTCCATTCCGCCGATCGCTCGAATGCCTGCATGAGTTCAGTCAACAGGACGACCCCGGGGACAACAGGATTGCCCGGGAAGTGCCCGGCCAAGGCAGGATGATCAGGATGGATGCGTCCCTGCACTTCTGTTCGCATCGATTACTCCCTCTGTTCCCGATCCCGACCGGCCAGATCCGCTGCGAAGGTGTCCAGTTGCTCACGAGGAAGTTTACCCATTGCATTTCGTGGCAGCGCATCGACGAAGCGCAATGGGCGCGGAAGGAAAACCGGATCGATGCGCTTACGAAGCTCAGCGAGAATCGGCGAACGGTCCAGCCCAGGCGCCACGACAAACGCTGTCAACCGGCCGTTTCCTGTGCGGCCTTGATCAGGCCAGTAAAATGTGCCATCCACGACCCCTTGAATGCGCAGCAGTGCCGAATTCAACGCCGCCAGGGACGCCCGCTTCCCGGCCACCTTTACCAGATCATAGCTGGGACCGAGCAGCATGAATTCGCGTCTATTGTGCATGGTGATTCGATCCGACAGTTGGAGGCATTCCCCGACGTGCCCACCCGTGACCCATGCGGATTCACCGTCCTGCCGCATGCGCAGACCGTGACAGAGATTCCACAATTCTCCCTCCGTCGTCCGGCGTGAAGCGATCATGCCGCCTTCCGTGCAGCCATAGATTTCATGAACGGGAACGTTCCAGATCCGTTCAGCCTCCCGGGCCAGTGAAAGGGTGAGCGGCATAGTGGCGGAAATAATGCCCTCCAGACCAGGAAGCGCCATGCCCTGGCTTTTGTACGCCTGTAGGTGTACCGGTGTGGTCATCAACCAGATGGGGCGACGAAGCTGTTCGAGGTCCGAGCGGATGTCCGCCGGAAGAACTGGGTTCCCTGCGTGAATGCTCCAGCCGGATTGCAGGGGAAGCATGATCGTCGTTTCCAATCCATACATGTGTTGCGCCGGTACCGTGCCGATTGCGATTCGCTCCGGCTTATCGCCAAGGCCGAACTGCCGGCACAGTGCATGGGCCCCCTTCACCAGAGAGCCCCAACTTTTCGCATGGGCCTCGGGCAAACCACTGCTGCCGGACGTAAAAACAACGGCGGCCAGTCGCTCCGTCGGAATGGGTGGAATGTCGGCAGGCTGCGCCGTACCCCGAGGTTCAATCGAAATACTATACGAGGGTAGATCCGCCGGTATGTCGCCGTGGTCCGTCAGAATGTAGGCGTCCGGATATCGTTGAGACAGGCGCTGCAACGGTTCGGCTGCGCGGCATGTGGGCAACAAGCTGATGTGACCGGCCACCAGGGAGGCCGCGAAACCGACTGCGAAATGATAGCGGTCCTTGCATAAATTGATGGCGTGCCGCTTGGACGGCAGGCGCGACGCAAGCTCCCGAACCGTAGCGAGAAAGTCGCCCACCAAAATGGCCCTGCCACGGTTCCATGCCAAACAGGCGTCTCCGGTGGCGTGCGCGAGAAGCGGATAGGTTGTAGGCTCGTGCAGGGGAGACTGCATACAACGCCCTAGCGGGTGCGGTGTTGGTCGATGTGAGAAGTCAGCGAGCGCAACGATTTAAAAGCTGCACGGTCCTGCGACCGCAATTCAAAGCCGTACCTCTTCGACACGGATAAGGCGATCTCCAACATGTCGATGGAGTCCAACCCCAATCCCTCGCCGAACAACGGGGCGCAAGGATCGACCTCCGCCGGCATGATTTCCAGTTTGAGCGTCTCCACAACGAGCCGCGCAACTTCGCCTTCAAGCCCGTTCTCTGTTTGAGGCCGTTTTTCGACAGGTGCAGACATAGGTTATTGGGCTGCCAGACACATCCTTCTTTTGTTTATGAACGAAGACTAATGAACGGCCCGCCGGAGGGCCGCTTCCATCATGACAGTGCGCTCGTCATAAAATGGTTTTCCGTCGAGTGGCAAACACAACCGATCGGCTTCATCGACGATCACCGTGAGATACTCGGCAAGATGGTGGGCCGTATGGGCATTGGTATCGTGGAAGGTGACGACGATCGGAATGGTGCCCTGGACCACCGGCAGGCGGTCCTCCAGAAACCGGCCTCGAATTCCAGTCAGCTGCGATCGAAAATTCCATCGCTTGAAAACATGCATGCCCCAATTGACCCCGTCATAGGCTTTAATGTCCGACAGCATCATGTGCAAACCATGACGTCCATATCGAGTCAGCGTGTCGTAATTGAACTGCCAGTATGGCGGCCGGACCAGGAGGGTTTGGCGGCCGGTCACAGCGCTGATGTCTTCCTTGCCGTTCCGAAGCGCTTGGTCCAGTTCGGACGGTGACATCCCCGTATGGCGCACGTGTCCATGTGCCGTTCCGGTGTGCAGCCCCAGGACATGGCCCTCCAAGTGCGTTCGATGAAGAAGGGCCCGCCCCTCGCGCGATGCCCCTCCGTCGGAGTTTCTGGTTTGAACGAAGAAGATGGCTTTGATGTCGGGTTGCACCGAATTCTTCGTCAATCGCGACAATATGGCCGCGGTGTTGGCGTGAGGCCCGTCATCGAAGGTGATGAGAAACCGAACCTTCAGCGGCGGCGCCGAATCGGGGAACCTGGGCATCTCCCCGTCGCTTGGACGCGACGAAGGTTGCCTCATTGGATTCAGGGTCTTGTTGGACATCAGCGATGGACACCGGCTTTCGTAGGTGACCGTTATGAACGCGCGGTGACCACTTTCCCAGTACAAATATGCGTCGCGGTTATCTGGGATTGGTCGTGAACACAACTAACAGCTATATAACACCAGAGCGTTGCGAAGAGAAACAAATACAAACAAGAAGCTAAGTGCAGGCTGATCGCATGGAGGGCGGGGATTGCCCTGTCATCAATGACTTGAGCAACCCCCTCTGATACAATCCCGGCTTCGGCACCAATCACAATAGGCTCAAGCGCCCGGCGTAGGCGCAAACAGTTGTCGCATCGCTCGACATATGCTTCCGAGCAGGCCCTCGCCTTAAAAGAGAGAACCGTGCGAGTGTGATTGAGTGCGATGCAGCATGACTGAGTTGGATGACTTTCATTGAAATCCGAGATGTTGGCTCGTTCGAGTGAGACTGAATGCGATTACGTTATACCCTGTACCGGGAGCAAAATCGGGAGCGGAACCGGGAGTAGATCATATGCCTTAGATTGCTTCGGTCTGTTCGTTACTGACCGTCCAAAACGTGTCTAGTAACCCCTAGATTACCCATGTGGACAAGAGATAATACAGTGGTTGTGCCTTGATGAATCGAACGCTCGTGACGGAGAACAAGGTTGAGGTCCAGCGACGAGATTCCTGCCCGGGTTAGTGACCGCCGGCTCTGGCAAATTCAGCCCCTTCGGGATCTGGCGGGTCTCCTCCTAATTGGAGGCACGCTGTGGCTCTTGTACGATTTCCGGCGCCTCTTTTCACCCGTACTTTTTGCGATAACCCTCGCCTACGTGTGTGATCCGTTATTGCAGGCTGCAAAGAACAGGATGGGCGTCCCGCGATGGGTCCTTGCCCTCGCATGTACCATCATCCTCGTGGTGGGAGTCGCATTCTTGATAACCTGGGTGGGACCCCTATTGTCGCAGCAAGTAGAGACACTCGCATCCAAAATTCCACAGTACGCAGCTACAGTGGAGAAACGGTATGGGGTCAAGATAGGCAGCCTGAATGAAAACTTGGCGACATTTGCGAAGGGAATCAAGGAATCTCCCCTTGAGACCCTTGCCCCACTGTTTACCGGTACGAGCCAAGCCGTGGGCATCCTGGGCATGATCGTGGCCGGAACCATAGAGATTCTCCTCTCCGCGCTCTTGTTACCAATCTTTTTCTTTTTGTTCGCGTGGCACTTTGATCACATTCGGCGTGATATAGGCAGGCGGCTCGCGGATGGACGGAGGACTCGTGTTCGACGGACACTTCAGCGAATGGACCAAGCTGTGAATGGATTTCTCCTGAGCCGATTGCTGATCGCCATCATCACGTCGGTGGCATTTGCCGCGGGGTGGAGCTGGACAGAGGTCCCCTACGCCTTACTCCTCGGTATTTTCGCGGGCTTCTTGACAATCGTGCCCTACATGGCGATTGCCGGGTGGCCGCTGGCTCTGCTGGCTAAGTATGTCGATGCCGTGTCGTCAGGGGCTACGCCGGCGTGGTGGGACATCGTCCTCTGGCCCAGTGCCGTGTTTGTGGTCGTTGCTTTTGTAGAGGGATGGGTCCTGACCCCTTGGATCCAGAGTCATACCATGGAACTGAGTGCACTCACCATTTTATTGGCGGTGTTGGTCGGAGGGGCCGTGGGAGGAATCCTTGGTTTGCTTTTGGCTATTCCAGTCACGGCATGTGTGAAAATTATTTTGGAAGAGTGGTCGCACCCAGACCTCATCGGGAGGTGACTGTGCGGCACGTCACTTAGCAGGCCTGAAGTGATGGAATCGTCGTGGAGTTAGCGGCCCGCATCGTGGGGAAGTCCGGCAATATGCTGATGCAGTGGGTTGATGCGCCAACAGACGATCGACCTCTAGCATGTCGCGGTAGGCATAATCGATCCCCACGGTGATCACTCCTGCACACACCGCTCTGTCTCATTTTCACCCCCCCTTACGTCACAAGAACGTTTCATTCTCGCTTACTATGCGAGGGTGCTGAGTCACGACTTCCCATCTTGGAAGGCCCCTCACCGATCGACAACATGTGGTGCCTCTGCCCGGGGAATTTCCATGGCGAAACTGGTTCCTTTACCTTCTTCGCTCTCGACGCGGATTTTCCCTTTGTGGGCCTCGACGACACCTCACAACTGTGAGTCCCAGGCCCCATCCTAATTGCGTGCCGTCTTCAGCACGTGTGGCTCTTCCAAAGTTCTGAAACAACCGTGGGATGTCATGTTCAGTCAGCACCGACCCTTCGTTATGCACCGTCATTTCGACGGCCTTCCTTCCACCTTTTAATGAGACCTTGATTGCCGTTCCGGAAGCGCCATACTTCACGGCATTCCCAACCAGATTTTCTACCGCCCGTTTCAATCCGTCGCTACCCCAATTCCCTTCGAGTGGTCCGTTCGAGTCCAGAACGATTCGATCTCCATGGACCATCGTCATCTCCTTCACCACCTCACGAATCAAGGCCTCTAAATCACATTGGATGAATTGGAGATGGAGTCGTTCACCCGCACGCACCCGACCTGCATCGAGAAGGTCATGAATCATGGAGTCCAGACGGTTCAAACTGACGAGGACGTTTTTTATCGAGTTTATAGCGGGGTCGGTGAGGCCAAAACGTTTCAAGATGACGTTGGCGTTCATCCTGGCCACCCAGATCGGAGTCTTCAAATCGTGGGTCAGGGTATCAATGAATGTTTGCTGAATGTCCGCATGCATTTCTGTGAATTTGACGACCGCGTCATTCACGGCCTGTTCAATGGAATCCAACACGATATCTCGTGGGCCTTGTGCTAACGGGCCGTCCACCTCAAGTATGTGGAACAGGACCTCCCTCAAAATGTGATATTCAACGATGACCTCACTGAGCGTGTAGCTCCTATTGGTCGCTCGGTCCGCACGGTGCAATTTACCAATGCGCGTCGATTCTTCGTTGTGGATGGCCACAGACCTCAGGTCCATCTTGCGATTCGTCGCCAGCGCCTCGCTTGTATTACTAGAACCTATCTCAAAATTGCTTGAGGAGCATGGTAATCGAGGCGAGTTGCACAAAGCCCAGGAAGTTGGTGGCGTAATATTCCCAACGAACCAGTAACCGTCGCTTCCACTGCAACCAGGCAAAGAATCGTTCGACGAGCCAGCGGCGGTGATAGCGTCGCAGATGACGACCATCTTGGGTCTTGAGTTTGCGGGTGGACCGATGCGGGGCAATCAGGTTCACGCCGTCCTGCTTGAGGTCGTCATCGAGCCCATCACTGTCATAGGCGCGATCACCGATGAGGTGCTCGGGCTTGGCCTCTAGCATGTAGAAGTCGAAACTGAGTTGCACCAACGTGACTTCATGATGATTGGCGGCGTGCGTGCTCACGGAGAGGGGCAGCCCATGGCGATCCACAATCGCGAGGATCTTCACGCCTTTGCCGCGGCGGGTTGGGCCAATGCCTTCACCGCCGCCTTTGGCCGAGGCAAATGTCGCGTCGATGAAGCTCTCGCGCTCATCGATCGCGCCTTCCTCGCGCAAGGTATTGGCCAACCGGGTGAGACTCTCGCGCAACACCTCGCGCTCGCACCACTGCTGGAACCGACGATGCACCGTTTTGTAATTGGGATAGCACTGCGGCAGCATGTGCCATTGTGCGCCTGTGTTCAAAATCCACAGCACCGCCTCCAAGATATCGCGTGCGGGAACGGGCTTGCGGCCCGGACGGCTTTCCGGAATGTGTTCCTCGGGAAAATGTTCCCGAATCCGTTCCCATTGGTCGTCGCGCAGACGCAACATGCGGCCGCATTGTAGCAGGTGTGTGCATCAACACAACCATTTTGAGATAGGTTCTAGAGTCTGAAACAGTTGGTCAACCTGGTTTGAGGTGGGATCATCACGGAAAGAGAGGGATGACCATGCGACTCCTTGTGGTTGACGATGACCCGGACATTGTCATGAGCCTGTCCGATAGGCTCCTCCAGATGAGGCACGCCGTTTCCTCTGCAAGTGATGGACAAGCAGCACTGATTGCTTTGGAACGCGACCCGGTTGATCTGGTCTTTCTGGACGTCGATATGCCAGGACTCAACGGAGTCGAGACCCTCCGACGCATCAAGAAACGCTGGCCGGAACTGCCAGTGATCATCATGACTGGCCATGGCACTATTCAATTGGCGGTCACCGCCATGCAAGATGGGGCGACAGATTTCGTTACCAAACCGCTTCAATACAGCCAGCTCGACGCGACC
>JBEVJJ010000239.1:0-4580 GCA_040510255.1 Nitrospiraceae bacterium
TCAGTATCACCAGCCATACACCATCCCTCAAACATCTCATCAGATGGTACAACACAGCTCAAGCGCTGTCAAGTGTGCGGAATGGGAAATTTCTATTGAAGAACGGCAAAGCCCAAAATGATGTGTTTTTAGCCAGCTTGAATTGAAAAAGTTTTGGGGCTTATGCCAGTATTTTGCGAATAATTATTGGCGGGGCTAGGAGCAGCAGGTGTTCCTAGTCAAGAGAACCATGATTCCAATGATACGCGAGACAGGCAGTCCATGGTGAGTGATCCCTTTTTGTAATTCCATAGCCCCGGCTTTCTACCAAAGCGGACCCATCGCAAGCCTACCCGCCCCGGCCTCCAAATTGGTCACGGTTTTGGTCACGGTTGCGACACGGTTTTGGTCCCGATTACCTATATGTCACGGTCGCACTTAATCGCACCAAAATGGGGAAATGTCTTGTCTGTAGCGCGGTTCCGACGCTCAGTCTCTCTCTGTCTGTCTTGATCCCAACCTCTTTAAAGGAGACTTCCGCGGAAAATGACGAACCCATTTTTAGAACTCCGGCCCACAATGCCGAGAGACTCAAGGAATTTGATTTATCCTTGAGCCCATCCAAAAACAAATGATTTTCGGGACGACACGATGGCTATCCAACAGCATGGAGTAGGGAAATACAGGTTTACAAGAATTTCGCTTGCGATGGGATTGCTCATGCCAGTGTCCGTATTGTTCGCCGAGAGTCCCACTTGCGGTCGACGTGCCGCTTGACCCCGACGGCGTTCAACGCGCCCGACAGCTATGAGTTTATTCCGCACCACCTCGTCGTGAAAGCCGGGAAACCCGTCGAATTGACCGTCAGGAGCGTGACCTGGGTCGTGCCTCAAGTTGGTCCTCAATATGCCAGAGGAGGATGGACGCTTGAAGTCATTTCGATTCTTCAACAGGATTGTCCTGCTACGAAAATGGTGGTCGTGGACAGTGGAGAAGATCCGCTTCAGAGGCGTCCTCTGCCCGATACCGTAGAAGTATTGTCGAAGCCTGTCGAGGACAGCCAGCTACGAGCCACCGTGCACCACGTGCTCGCGCGCCAGTGAGATTAACGAGACACCATCCTAGACGGCCTCATTTCCAATTATGTTATGCGGTAAACCTGCCAGCCGGACCGGCAGCCTTCGTGAGTTGAACCTTTGCGTTTCTCTTCCTATCGAGCCCTCGCCTTGGTCTTTGTCACTATCCGCTTCGGGGAATACCTAGTTGTCCCTACAGCTGATGGCTGCAAGAGTGAAGGGAGGGGACATGGCCAGACGATCGTTCATGGGTTCCTATGCATGGCCAGGCCTTGCTATGGCGCTGTTATTCGCGTGTTCGACCAAGTACGAGCCCCACCTGGCCTTATCTCCTTCGCCATTTCCAATCCTGATTGATGCCAAGGTCGAGTTGCACCCCTTTATAGCGGGTGAAGAACTCCGTTCAGGACATGTACCATACGGCGTCGTGGCTGAGGACTATGTGAATCACCGCCCATCCAAAATGAGCAAGATTATTACTGCCCAAATTCTCGAGGAGTTCGAGGCGAGTGGAGTCTTTCGAAAAATCAGTACGTATGAAGCCGATCCAGATTTTGTGCTGACAGGACGGGTCGAGAAGTTTGTCGAGCATGACCGACGAAAAATCTGGACCTACCTTCCTTATTTTTCGGACAAATTGGCCGGGCTATTCAGGTTGAACACTTATGTGAGGTCCGGCGAAGTCCAGCTCACCATGTTCATACTGAGCCCAGCGGGGGAGTTAGTTCATACCTATAGTGGTCAGGCGAAATTTGATGAAGACTTTACGCCGAATGATGACATGCCACCCGGAGAGCGGCTCAATCGCGCCTTTAGCCAAGTGATTACCCAGATTCGTGACGAGATGCTGACCGATGCCACCCTCCCCAAAAGGCGCAAGAGCGACCCCCACGAACAAGATATCAAGAGGTAAGCCTTGAAACTCAGGCGACGTTGTCGGCTGTGGTATCTTCGGACTCACGTACTCGGAAGACGCGAGCACGCTTATTTCGAGGGGTAGAGTTTGAGGGGGGAGACCAGATGACATAAACGACATTCAGTATGCCTCGACAAGCGTGCCGTATTGCCACAAGCTTACATACCGGCTCATTACACAGTAGTGCCTTATGCCGTAGCCAGCCCTCAGAGATCGTTCGAATACCCTGTTATTCAACCACACCTGACCGACGATTAATGACTTCGGGAGGTTTCTAACTCTTTAAGGGGGACCGGTGATGCAGTGGTGCTGAGTTTTCTCACCTTCGAGGATGGGACGGCGATGATGTCACGATGTTCCGCAGGCGTTTCGCACATACTGCTATCTCTTGCGGTCGCATACGGGCTATAGGGTGCACAGACGTGTGGAAGAAGCCTTTGGGTAATCCCTGTGACACTGACCAACCTGCAGCAGTTCCCTTACCCCCTTCCGTCGGACAAGCGCGACGGCACAAGCCAGAATTTGCTTGCCTAGCCTCATCGGCCTATTCGTGGGATCGTCATCCGGTGCGTTTGTGCCGTGATCATGGCGCCATGATCGCTGCGTCAGAGTCCGGCGCTACGCAGAAGAAGCCGATCGTGCTCCTGGTGCGACCGGATCTGCCGCCTGCACTTCAAATTCCACCGGCATGATAATCCGTTGATTCGCCCGCTGCATGCTTGAGGCGCCAAGACTGCGAGACATGATGCCTTGATAATACGCAATGAGTTTGTCCGTGAACGCGGCATGATTAAACGGGCCCGTGTAGCCGGCCGGGTGCGTCACTTCTATAGCTTCAGGCTCCAATGTGTCCACGCGATGGGTCAGATCGGAATAAGACTCCCCCCGTTTTTGGCCATTGACCGACATGTCGTAGAAGATGCGAGAGACGATAATTTCATCATTGCTGCCGAACTCCGTGGCATTGTACACAAAATATTTAACCCGAACGATGAGTCTCGCCATTTTGCCCCTCCTTTGCGATACCAGCACCGTACCGCATTGAGGGAAGATGGTGCACCAAATTCGGTTTTTGCACGACGCGATGCTCGAACTACGTTATAAAAAAGAAACACATTCGTTGGAGCCGGTTCGTGTCCCATCCGCCGCACGATCCAGAAGGGACGATGCAACGCACGCCCGCGGTGCTGGTCATCGATGATGATCCGCAGACGTTGTCTTTGTGCACGCGGCATCTCGCACACGCGGGCTATCTCGTGTTGAGCGCATCGAGCAGCGCGGAAGGCCTCCAGATCTGCCACACGTATTCGGGAAAGATTGATCTGGTGGTGCTGGACCTTTGCCTCCCTCTCCTGCCCCAGCCCGGCCGTCGTCTGTCATCCGATCGTCTCCATGGAGATAAGCTGCTCGAACAAATTCGGCTGACTCGGTCGGGCAGTCGTTTCCTCGTCACATCGGCGGTCGCGCCTTGGTCGCTACACGGCCGCGGCCTAGGCTGGCTCGTCCGGCAGGTGCCATTCCTGCCGAAGCCCTTCGAGGCCTCCACCTTTCTCACGAAGGTGCAAGACGTGCTACGTGCGCCGCGTCCCACGGCGTCGCGCGCCCATATGCCCTGGCGACACCTTGCATGATCCCGAAGACGTGAACCGCATCGGACGAGTTCCCGATGCTCATAACGCAGTCACAAAGCCCGATTGGTATCGTCATCGGGGCGAGATGTCTCATGACCATCGCCCCTAGTCCCGCACTCCTTCGACCGTGCCCAGAACGCTGGTAGGGACAGGCATCAGTGGAGTATCGTCGTCGCTGCTTTCGCCACAACACGAGCGCTCATGAAAACTGCTAGCATTAACAATCTTCTGAAATGTATGAACCCGCAATGCACCCGTGTCATCGTGACACGCGAAGCTCGGAGGTGGGCCGGGCCGGAGGTGCCATCGGAGCAGATCCACAAGCTCTACGATCCCAGTAGCCTCCCGTTCTCGGTGGCTTGCGCATGCGGCCATTACACGATCAGCGTGATGGCCGATCCTCCTCGCCCCATCGATTCACTTAACGGCACTGAATAATCAGGCGCCCGAGGGGTCGCTCCGTCATCCTTGCCGTAGCAGCCTTGTTTGGATTGAAGGACGAAACCAAGGCCGCGTGAACCTACGTCAAGGAGTGGGGTCTACCACCCTCGGGTGGACCTGACTGTTCCGCCTGATCAACCCTGAGATGCGACCATGCATCCTATGCAAATCTGACAATTTTGTACCTCCGGACATTGCGGATTACGTGATGCACCTTGTCGACTCTCTTCAATGCGATGCGCGGGTGTAAGGGCGAGCACTGATTGGACAGCTGCGAAACCACCAACCACCTAAGCGAGGATACGATGAGGTCTCAGACAACCTCAACGAGATGGAGGAGATCAGCTGGCAGCCGAATTCTGCACCGCACCGCATACCGAGACGGTAGCCAACGTTCTATTTCACATCAAGCGCGGTCTCAAATCTGATGGCGACTAGTTTTTATCCCGACCTTTTCCTTTTCCTGGTTTGTCCAATGCGTTTTTCAGTGCTTCCTGCAGCAAAGCGGAGCTGTTGATCCCGCCTGATTGGGTTGCG
>JBEVJJ010000240.1:0-31919 GCA_040510255.1 Nitrospiraceae bacterium
AGTCCGCACCGGAAAATCCCGGCGTGCCACGAGCAATCTTCTCGAGCTCGACATCGGTACCGAGGGGGACCTTTTTCGTATGCACCCTAAGAATTTCAGACCGGCCGCGCAAATCAGGCCGGTTGACAACCACTTGACGATCAAAGCGGCCGGGCCGGAGCAATGCCGGATCGAGCACATCCGGTCGATTGGTCGCCGCTATCAGGATGACGCCTTCAGTCGTATCAAAGCCATCCATTTCCACCAGGAGTTGATTGAGCGTCTGTTCACGCTCGTCATGTCCACCACCTAATCCGGCACCGCGCAGCCGTCCGACCGCATCGATCTCGTCGATGAAAATAATACAGGGTGCATGCTTTTTGCCCTGCTCGAAAAGGTCGCGGACCCGAGACGCTCCGACACCAACGAACATCTCCACGAAATCGGAGCCGCTGATGCTGAAAAAGGGCACACCGGCTTCACCTGCGATGGCTTTTGCCAGTAACGTTTTACCGGTTCCCGGTGGACCTACGATCAACACACCTTTGGGGATTCGGCCCCCCAGCTTCTGGAACTTTCGGGGATCTTTTAGAAATTCGATGATCTCCAGGACTTCTTCCTTCGCTTCATCGATCCCTGCGACATCGGAAAACGTCACCTTCTTACGTTCTTCGGTCAACATACGCGCGCGGCTCTTCCCGAATGAGAGAGCCTTGTTTCCGCCGATCTGCATCTGGCGCATGAGAAAGAACCAGAGACCAAGGAACAACACAAACGGGCCCCAGGTCACGAGAAAGGTAATGTACCAGGGACTTTCGTCCGGTGGCTTCGCCTCAATCTGAACGTCCTTTTCACGCAGTACCTTGACGAGTTCGGGATATTCAGCCGTATACGTGCGGATTCGACTTTGATCCTTGAGGATCGCGCTGACATGATTGGCCTTGATCGTGACCTTCATGACCTCCCCTTTATCAAGCTTGGCCATGAAATCACTGAAAATCACTTCATCTTCAGGAGCGTGAGTCGGAACGCTGAACAGGTTGAAGAGCAGGATCATGAAGAGGCCGACCACTACCCAGAACAGCAGGTTCTTAACGCGTGAATTCATCCACCTCTCCTTTGCGGGTTTGAGGCCCACCAGAGTCGCGACATGATCATGGTGATGTTAACACAGCTTCCATTGGAGTAACAACAAATTCACGCCGACTCTTGCTCCGGCTCATCAACCTTATCGAGGACGGCCAGGTAAGGAAGGTTTCTGTATTTCTGCTGATAGTCGAGTCCATAACCGACAACGTACTTATTCGGTATCCGGAAGCCCTCATAGTCGATCTGCACATTCACCACACGGCGTTCCGGTTTGCTGAGAAGGGTGCAGATTCTGATGGACCGTGGTTTTCGCTTGGACAAAGTCTTGACCAAATAGTTGATCGTTAAGCCGGAATCGACGATGTCCTCCACGAGAAGAAGATCCTTCCCCTTCACTTCCTCGGTGAGGTCCGATACCAGTTTCACTTTCCCGGAAGTCTTGGCGCCGGAGCCATAGCTGGTGACGACCAGGAAGTCGACCCTCATCGGAATGCGGATCGCCCGCGCCAGGTCGGCATAGAAGGCATAGGCGCCCTTCAGCACGCCGACCAAAATCAACTCCTTTCCTCCGTAATCGGCGGTGATCTGACGGCCTATTTCCCGGATGCGCGCCCGCATTTGCTCCTGTGTGACAATCGGACGTCCAAATAGTCTTTCCATTGATCTAGGACCGTCCTTTCTTTTCTTCTTTTCTATTGTGAGGTCTGGGACGCCACCACGAATTGCCTGGTGGACGGGTTCATGACAAATCGACCATCGGGCCGGAACCCGACCACCCACAAGATCCCTTCAGGCGCGACGAGAATAGGGGTGTTGCGCCGGACGGACTGAGTGACTTTGAGGTCGGTGAAGAGGTCCTGTACCTTCTTGTGTCGTCCCTTCATGCCGAATGGAGAAATCCTATCCCCCGGCTTCCAGCTGCGAAGACGGAGGGGGAGAGTGAAGGTCGCGCCGTCTAATATCATCATGTGTTTGTCTCGTAATTGCGCAGTGTTTCGCGCCTCATGTTCATCAACCACTCGAAGTTGTATCCGTTCCCCAGTGGGAGGCCAAACCATCATGCCGGGGATTTCGGGACAGATACATTCTTGTACCGACGAATTGCGCTCGATAGGGCGCAGGCATGACTTGCCAATGCGAATAGACTCACCCTCGTGGAACACCTCGACTCCTCTTGCCGAACATCTGGATCCCGCCTGGTTCATCACTACCTGCCGGACAATCGCTTCGACGGTCGTAAATCTCGGCATTCTCCCTCGCCCATCAAGTCGACTCAGGACCCGGCGGATGATGCGACGCTGCAACGCGAGGGGTACGTTGAGAAATGGGGCGCGCGCCAGACGGACGTGTTCGTCGCGCTCGGCCACAATACTTGGAAGCAGGTCTGTTACCATCTGTTCCATGAAGGCATCTTCTTCGCCGACGATCTCGCTTTGCCTGCTGATCACCCGTACGAGCGATGGGGCAATCGCTTTCATGTATGGGACAAGACCGTGCCGCAATTTGTTTCTGAAATAGATCGGGTTCCCGTTGCTGGCATCAGTCCGGTACTCTCGGTTCAATGTGCGAAGGTACGACAGAATGTCCGCCCGCGGAATGGTCAGCAATGGCCGAATGAACAGTCCCTCTCGCATCGCCGGCATGCCGGCAAGGCCGGCCAGGCCGGAGCCGCGCAGTAACCACATCAGGACTGTTTCAGCTTGATCATCAGCGGAATGCCCCAGCGCCACTCGCTTGATTCCCGACTCACCAGCCATGCGACGCACGATGGAGTATCGGATTTCCCGGGCTCGTTCCTGCAATGAGCCTGCGCCAGGCTCTTTCTGGCGGACGCTATCGCCTCGCCTCATGACGCAGGGAACCGCCAACTCATCGCAGAGCCGTTGCACAAATGCAGCATCTGCATCGGATTCGCGGCCGCGTAATCCATAATTAATATGAATGACGGATAGAGTGAGATTCCAGGCCGGACGAAGTTCGTGCAGCACGGATAGCAGTGCAACGGAGTCAGGACCTCCGGACACCGCAACCAAAATGCTATCTCCGGGCGAAAACAGTGCCCGCCGGCGAATGACCGGGAGTATCCGCTGGACAAGACCGATCTCATGCGGCGCTTTGGTACGCATGGTCGTTCGACTCGTCATGACGTTCATGAAGCTCCTACCGCCTGAGACAAGCGGCGCAGACAGGTTCGGGCCTCGCGCACATCCTGCTCGATACGAACGGCCAGTGCCTCAGCCGTATCGAATACGAGATCCCCACGCAGTCGATCGATAAACTGGACTGTTATCGGCTGTCCGTATAGGTCGACGTCCTTGTCCAGGAGGTAGACCTCGATCATGCGTTCACCCGCACCGAATGTCGGTCGGGTCCCGATATACGCGACGGAGTCAACCCGCTGTTCCTGCCAGACCGTGGTCGCGGCATAGACGCCGTCAGGCGGAATGACACGCTCGGCGGGAAGCGCAAGGTTGGCCGTGGGCCAGCCCAGCGCCTGGCCACGCTGGCGGCCGCGAATGACGACTCCATCAATGGCATAAGGCCGTCCGAGAAAACGCGCGGCTTTCTCTATTTCTCCGGCTTGAATCAACTGACGAATACGCGTCGAACTCACGATGTCGCCCTCGAACCTGACGGGCTGAACGGGATGTACCTGAAATCCGAATTGGCCGCCAAGCCTGGAGAGATCTTCGATTTTCCCGGCGCGTCCCTTCCCAAAGGAAAAGTGCTCACCGACAAAAATTTCTTTGATGCCGATTCCATCGCGTAGGATTCCCGAAGCAAATTCGGTGGGTGTCAGACTGGCAAAGGCCGACGTAAATGGAAGAAACAAGACTTCCTGCACGCCGGCTTCCTTAAATCGTGCCAGTTTCTCGGCCGGGGACGTAAGAAACCGAAGATCAACGTGGGGCGCTAGAATCTTGACCGGATGAGGGTCGAACGTCAGGACCACAGGAGTGCCCTGGGCACGCTGGGCAGCAGTGACCACCATTTCCAGTAGAGCCCGATGCCCCCTATGCTGGCCGTCGAAGTTTCCGATGGTGGCAACAGGGTGCGGGCGGGAAGCGGGAGGAGTAAGGCCTCGCGTCACCTTCATATGATTCGTTAACGAAGCAGTTTGACTGCGTCCTTTGCAAAATACGACAGGATCATGTCGGCGCCCGCACGTCGGATGGCTAACAGGGATTCCATCATGGCCCGTGATTCATCAAGCCAACCGGCATGCGCTGCGGCTTTGATCATACTGTACTCCCCGCTCACCTGATACGCCGCAAGGGGCAGCCTGGTCAGCCGACGCGCCGCTGCAATCACGTCGAGATACGGGAGCGCCGGCTTGACCATCACGATGTCGGCTCCTTCCGCGATATCCAGCTCGACTTCACGTAATGCCTCGCGCGCGTTGGCTGGATCCATCTGGTAGGTCTGGCGATCCCCAAACTTCGGACTGGACCCGGCTGCGTCGCGAAACGGCGCGTAGAAGCAAGAGGCAAACTTGGCCGCGTACGCCATGATAGGCAGATCGGGAAATCCTGCGCTGTCCAACTCATCGCGAATGGCTGCCACCCGACCATCCATCATGTCCGAGGGAGCGACCATGTCGGCGCCGGCCTCAGCATGCGTTCTTGCCATGGCGCGCAGACATTCCAGTGTTTCGTCATTCAAGACGCGCCCATCTTTCACCAATCCGCAATGCCCATGACTCGTATACTCGTCGATACACACGTCAGTGATGACGGCCAGATCGGGAACATGATCCTTGAGCGCCTTGACGGCGCGTTGGACCACTCCGTCGGGATCATATCCCGAAGAGCCTCGATCATCCTTGCGGTCCGGAATACCGAAGAGAATCACGGCCGGGATTCCAAGCGCCGCCACATCCGCCCCTTCCTTGATCAGCAAATCGATAGAAAGCCGTTGCTGTCCGGGCATCGATGCAATGGGATCGCGCCGATCCCGTCCCTCGGTCACAAATAACGGATAGACGAAGTCGGAGGGGGACAAGCTGGTTTCGCGCACCATGCGCCGGAAAGACTCCTTGTGCCGCAAACGTCGCAGTCTCTGTATCGGAAAGGACACCACCCACTCACTTTCGCGGAAGGTTAGTCAGGAACACCACAAGATCGCGTACGGAAATCATTCCAACGAGCTTGCTGTCGCGTGAAACACCCAAATGTCGCAAGTGTGACTGCGCCATCAGATCATTCGCATCAAGAAGCGTCTTGTTTTCCTCGATCGTGACGATTGGAGCCGACATGATTTGCTCAACGGTCGTCTTACCAGGATCCGCCCCCGCCGCGACCACCCGACGCACCATGTCCGTATCAGTGATGATGCCGATCACATCCTTCCCATTCGTGACGAATAGACTTCCAATATTGCCGTCGCGCATCACCCGCGCGGCTGTCCGGGCATCCGTGTCGCGTTCGACCGTGACAAACTTTTCTTTCGGAACCATGAAGGATTTTACAGGTACCACTGTTCTACTCCTTATTTGAGGTGATCACATGATTGTCCCAAGGATCATCGTCCATTATCCTGTCCGGACTTCGAGAGGGGCCGACTTTGAAGATGACGTAAAATGCCGCACAATGGCATCTGCGAGCGCCGGGATCGTATTTTCCGCCGGCATGACCTGAACCCGTATACCATATTCCCGGGCCGTCGCAGCGGTGATGGGACCGATGCAGGCGGTTCGAATATCGCCCAAGGCTCGATGCATGTCCTGTGGGTCTTCGAAAAGATCCACGAAGTTTCTCACCGTGGACGAGCTTGTGAACGTTACCATATCCAGTTCCTGCCGGCTCATCAGGTCGCGAACATGATGCATGTCGGTAGACGGTCGCCGGGTCTGGTAGACCGGAACCACATGTACTGTCGCGCCATGACCACGTAATCGCTCCGGGAGAACTTCCCGCGCAATCAGCGCCCGTGGAATCAGAACCCGCTTTCCCTGAATCCCGGTTGCAGCCATGGCCGCGATTACTCCCTCAGCCTGATATTCAGACGGAACTAAATCCGCTCGCAGACCATATGCGGCAAGCTCCTGCGCGGTGCGTGGGCCGATGCAACACAGACGAAGCCCCGCCAGAGCCCTCGTATCATGCCCTTGCAGGTTGAGCCGTTTCATGAACGGTGCGATACCGTTCAAGCTCGTGAACACCAGCCAGTGATACTGCGCAAGTTGACCAATTGCCTGGTCAACCGGCTCCCACGTATCAGGTGGCGCAATCTGAATCGTCGGACACCCGACTGGTTCACCGCCATAGGCTGTGATCAAGTCCGAAAATTCCGGTGCCTGTTCTTTGGCTCTTGTGATCAAGATGCGCCTGCCGAACAACGGCCGTTTCTCAAACCAGTTCAATTGATCCCGCAGCCGAACGACTTCGCCGATGACGATGACCGTGGGTGGCTCCATGGCGGCGGCTCTTGTCTTTTCGACAATATCGGCGAGAGTCCCGACCACAGTCCGTTGAGTCGAGCGTGTCCCCCATCGGATAACGGCAGCCGGTGTCGCAGGTGCTTTCCCTTCCTCGATAAGATGACGCACAATGTTCGGTAGGTTCGTCATGCCCATGAGAAACACCAGGGTACCCTGGGCCGTCGCCAATCGGGGCCATTCCAGCACGCTTTCAGTCTTCGTCGGGTCTTCATGCCCCGTGATGAACGTCACCGTCGACGCCAGCGTGCGATGAGTGACGGGAATCCCGGCATACGCCGGCACCGCAATCGCGGCCGTGACCCCGGGAACAATTTCAAACAATACCCCAGCCGCTGCAGCGGCTTCTGCTTCCTCGCCACCCCGGCCAAAGAGGAATGGATCGCCGCCCTTCAGCCTGACCACCACCTTCCCGGCGTGGGCATGGCTCACGATCAACTGATTGATGTCCGGTTGTCTCCCGTAACGACCTCGCCCTCGTCGGCCGACGTAAATCCGTTCCGCGTGCGGGGGCACATGATCGAGGAGTGCCGGATTCGCGAGATAATCATACACAACGACGTCTGCCTGCTCGAGGCATTCCTTGCCGCGCAAGGTCAATAGCTTTGAATCGCCAGGACCCGCTCCTACCAGATAAATTCTGCCCTGCTGCTCCGCCATATCGTCACGCGTGTCCGTAGATGGTCTTCAAGATGACGTCACCTCCACGCCTCAGCAATTGATCCGCCAGCTCGACGCCCAGTCGTTCGGGATCGTCCGCCGAACCCTGAAGGGAATCCCGAATGATGCGGGTGCCGTCGATGCTCGCGATCAAGGCATCAAGACGCAAGCGATCCCCTTCCAGCACCGCATGAGCGGCGATGGGAACCTGGCATCCCCCCTCGAGACGGTGCAACAACGCCCGCTCCGCCAGCACCGTAGTCCTGGTGGGAGGATGGTCGAATTTGCTCAGCAGCTCTCTGACTTGGACGTCGTGACGACGGCCCTCGATCGCCAAGGCGCCCTGTCCGATGGCGGGCAAACTGATATCGATCGGCAAATATTCTGTGATGTGCTGAGTCCATGCCAGACGTTTGAGGCCGGCAGCCGCCAGAACAATCGCATCAAACCGCCCTTCGCGCAACTTTCGAAGGCGCGTATCCAAATTCCCTCGCAACATTTCTATTTTGAGATCCGGACGACGGTGCAACAGCTGCGCTTGACGGCGCAGACTGCTGGTGCCCACGCGTGCACCGAACTCCAAATGTTCAAACGTCTTACCATCCCGGCTAATCAGCGCATCCCGCGGGTCTTCTCTCAACGGCACGCATAGGATGTCCAATTCCTCCGGAAGAATCGTCGGCACATCCTTCATACTATGGACGGCCAAATCGATCTCTCCGCGGAGCAGGGCATCCTCGATTTCTTTTACGAACAGTCCCTTCCCTCCAACCTTGGCCAGCGGCACATCGAGAATCTTGTCTCCCGATGTTTGAATGCGGTGAAGGGAAACGATGAGCCCGGGATTGAGCTCTTGAAGGCGAGCTTGAACCCACCCGCTTTGCTGCCAAGCGAGGGCGCTGCCGCGTGTGCCCAGAATAAGCGTCGACCGGCGTTCTGTTACGGGAGGCATCGGTCGAACGCCTCGTCTGGAACCCCCATCGTGATGCGCTCCATTCAAAGATCCTCACCCGACAACGGGTCATCGCCTCTGTCTCCAATCCGACCGATCGCCCCCGTACGCACGCGAGGTTCGCGCCGGTACGTTTCTTTTCCTGAGTTGGATGTCGCTGAGGGCAGTTCATTTTCGTCTGAACTCCGGTGGTCTTCTGTCCCCTCATTTTTCGAAGGACCTTCATCCAGGCTAAAGAACCGGCGTGCCGCCTCGACGAAGGCTGCGCCTCCGGACCCGCTCGCTTCGGCTTTCAATGTGACCAGGGTCCCATGAACGATCTTATTGATCATTGCCGACGCCATGCTCTCCACAGCTTGTCTGTCATCGTTGGACAGATGATTCAAGCGGGCAAAGGCCTTGTCCAACTCGGAACGTTTGATATCCTCCGTTCGATGGCGAAGCGCCACGATCGTAGGAGTGACCTCCAGAGACTTCAACCATTGCCGGAGCACGCCCACTTCATCCGCCACCAACTGCTCGGCCTTTTCTGCCTCATACAGCCGTTCTTCCCGATTTTGCTCGACTCGTAACTGCAGATCGTCGATATCAAATAAGAACGCGTTATCGATATCGCGAACGGCCGGCTCGATGTTGCGGGGCACCGAAATATCAATCAAGAAGATGGGGCGATTCATCCGTTGCCTGACCGCCCGGTGCACATCCTCGGCACTGACCAAATAGTGCGCGGCCCCCGTTGAGACGAGTACGATGTCCGCCGACGCCAATTCATTCCTATAGTCGTCAAAAGGAATCGGCGTCCCATTGAACCGCTGAGCCAATTCGATTGCATGGTGGGCATTGCGGGTGGTGATACGAACCTGCCGGACCCCATTACTAATCAGATGCCTCGCAGCAAGCTTGGCCATCTCACCGGCCCCCAGGAGCAACACGGTCTGATCTTTGAGATTTGAGAATATTTTTTTCGCCAGTTCGACCGCTGCGTAACTGACGGACACGGCGGTCTCAGCGATTTTTGTCTCCGTACGCACACGTTTAGCCACCGAGATCGCTTTTTTCACGATCTTATTGAGCAGCAGGCCCGAGGTTTTGTGACACAGAGCGACCTCGAATGCGTCCTTGAGTTGACCGAGGATTTGCGATTCGCCCACGATCATCGAATCCAGACTCGCAGCGACCCGGAACAGATGCGCGATCGCCCGATCTCCCGCATGCCAGTACAGATGAGGGGTCAACTGTTCTGAGGAAAGAGAGAGATGTGTGTCGGCCAGGAATTCCTGCACACGCCCGTAACCAGGCTCAATTTCCTCGACGACCGCGTACACCTCGACGCGATTGCAGGTCGAGAGGAGCAGGCCCTCTCTTACGCCGGGATAGGCACAGAGCCGGCTCAATGCCTCCCCAAGACGACTCTCGGGCACAGCCAATTTCTCCCGGATCTCGACGGGAGCGGTCTTGTGGCTGATCCCGACGACGATCAAATGCATGCTACGAATCGACTCCATGACCTTTGAGAACCACGCCGATCAACGTCAAAATCACGCCAGCAAATCCGATGATCGTAAGGTATGCGGCGCGTTTTGCCCGCCATCCAACCGTCAACCGCCCCATCAGGACGACGAAATAAAACACCCACGTGACCAATGCCCAAGTCTGCTCAGGATTCCAGCTCACATAGCTGCCTCTGACGATTTCGGCTGAGAAGGCCCCGGTGATAATCCCCAACGTCAGCAAGGGAAACCCCAGAATCATTGCCTGTTGATTGAGGTGATCGAGATAATCGAGCGCCGGCAGTTTGGTATAGAGCACGTTAAACCGCTTGGACTTGAGTAAGCCATCCTGAATCAGGTACATCAATCCCGCAACGAAGGCCACGGCAAACCCTACTGTACCCAACATGCTGAGCGTGACATGCACCCACAGCGTCTTGAAAACGGGTTGCAGCGGCGAGACGTTCTCGGCCGGCAACGCAGCAGCTGAGACGAGTGAGACCAGCGCCAGTGGAACAATGAATGATCCGAACACATGGATTTGACGCCGAAATTCAACGGCCAGGAACACGAGAATCAGCATCCAGGAAAAAAACGAGAGCGCCTCATGAAACGTGGGAACGACCGAGCGCTCGATGCCGACCATTCGCATCACCAGCGCAACGGTATGGATGATAAATCCGAGGCTCGTCACGCCGAGGGAGATTTTTGACAGCGACTCCGAGCGACGAACAAGATAGGTGAGAAACCCGATGGTGCCGACGAAGTAGAGACCCGTCGTCACCGTGAAAAGCAGCGCAGACATCTAAGGCTATCCTCGCAAAATTCCATAAAAATTCCAGCTTTTGGACGCGGAAATTATATCGGTGCGCAGAGAAGAGAGTCAAGAAATGGAGTCGTGCGGTTCACTATATGTTGTCAGTCTTCCTATCGGGAACATGGAGGACATTAGTATTCGCGCCCTCCGTATCCTTGGCCAGGTGGATCTCGTGGCCACGAAGGATACCCGGCGAACACAGCGATTTCTACGCCATTACCGCATCCGCGCCACTCTGACTACCTATGATCGCGGCTGCGCCCCGGAAAAAACCCCGATTCTCCTCGACCGGCTCCGACAGGGAGATAGTCTCGCTTTGGTTTCGGATGGCGGCACTCCATGTATCTATGATCCCGGTTCCCGGCTGATTACCGCGGCTCTCCGCGCAGGGGTCCCACTCGTTGCGGTACCGGGAGCATCCGCTCTTGTGACGGCCGTGGCCATGTCCGGTATGTCCGGAAATGCCCTGCAATTCCACGGCAGGCTTCCCGCCAGACGACAACCCTCCATCCGTCTCCTGAGAATGCTCAAGGACAGTCACTGCACAAGCGTGTTTTTTGTTTCGCCGTTGAGACTACGCGTCTCGCTCTCGCACATACAAGCCGTGTTAGGAAACAGACAGGTGGTTGTTGCAGTGGACCTGACGAAAGCCACCCAGCAAATCCTGGGCGGCACGATCGCTCAGGTGCTGCGGAGACACCCGCTACGATTCCCTGATGGGGATGTTACTTTGGTGGTATCTGGTCCAGCAAAGAAGAAATCAGCGACATCCTGCTAATCGTTCTGACATTTCCGGATCATGACGCGATAGGACTGCTGGATCCGTTCCTGCGAGAGAACCGCATGCCCGTCATCACTGACACTCCGCGGGACATTCTTGATCGGATCTCCGTCATCGAGCAGCACCGACAGGACCTGACCTGATCCCATGGTTTCAAGCTTCAATTTTGTCTTGACGAAGTTATAGGGACAGATGACACCCCGAAGGTCCAATTCGGCATCAGGCACGATCATGGGGGTGGCTCGATCAGGCATGTGACATTGGTTGTGAGAATCCTATCAAAGGGATTGCTTCTCTGACAAGTTCTCCTCAAGACACGGAGAGATTCTCCCCCCCTAACAAACAGACGGGGCGCTCCCGTGAGGAGCGCCCCGTGTTTGAGCCTAACAAGGACCTCCGATCAGTTGGCGCCCTTGATAAGATTCGGTTTCGCAGCGTCCGTTCCATAATCAGACTTGTTCTGCATCTTCGTCTCTGGTGCTACTGTCTGATAGCCCCATCCCGGCTGCGGTTCGCAATTCCAGCAGGGCGCCGTGCCGGTGAACTCACCAACCGTCGTGGTCACCACTCCAGAATTGATGGTACCCGGCAATACCGAGCCTACGATGGCTCCTGTGCCACTTCCGCTGTTTGTCTGGATACCGCGCTCCGTTTCGGGATTCGGTCTTTGCCCTAGTCCACCAAAACCCGCCAGCTTCTCATTGCCCCGCATAAGGTATACTTCGCGAACCAGTTTGCGGCCAGTTCCATAGACCCCCTGTTGTGCATTGGGGTTTGCCGCCTCAACGACCTGCAACGCGATATCATCACCGGCGTTCAACACTCTAATTTGATCCATATTGGTCTGTCCATCTAGGTAGAGGGTCAAAGAGGACATCGCGCCCTGGCCTGCGCGGCCTTCATCGTGCGAACTGCCACCCGTCTCCAGATGAAGCTTGCTGCCTGGTATGTCGATCGCGAGGACGCGACCATAAACCGTTTCTGCTTGGCCGAGCCGATCGATAAACGCGGTCCGATCGAAGGCCTGCGTGCGGCCCGAACTCCCAGAGACGTCTCCCACGCCGGCTCCTACGCCAAATCCCGACCCGGCTGATGATTGCGGTAGACGCTCTTGAGCGCCCGCCACACTCACGGAGCCGATGAAAAGTACTGCAGCTCCAAGTGCCAACACCTTACGCATGTGCTGCCTCCTTAGTGAGTTGTAAATGATAAGTTTTGATGATGAACGAGAATGGACCGATGTGATCATAAAATAGTCCGCCCGTCGACGGCGGAACTATAGGCTATGAGGCCTATCATGTCAAGAGGTAAGACCGCGAAAAATTGGACTCCAAGAAGCTGATCGACCGATGGATGATTGGTGCCTCTGCCTGCGTGAGGGGAAACCTGCCGAGGAAGTCTACAGGCGATCATCGATCATGATGACAGACTCCGATGGTGCCCGGAGGGAGGGTCGAACTCCCACTCTCTTGCGAGAACCGGATTTTGAGTCCGGCGCGTCTGCCAGTTCCGCCATCCGGGCAAGTCTGCCCAAGAGCACGTGTTTCTAGCATGAAGCCTATGAGGGGTCAATCGGCCCGTCGCCCCTTTCATGCTGTACAGGTGAATGTTACAATATTGTGTTCTTGACAGATGAATTGACGTAGGAGGGAATCAATGACAGAAGTTCAATGTGTTACCTGTGGTCAAGCAGGCGAAGCCATCACAGATATGTTGTTTCTCGGTAAACTTGAATCCGAAATCAAAGCCAACGTCTGTAAGGCATGCTGGAAAAAATGGGAAGGCATGCGCGTGATGGTGATCAACGAATACCAGATCAATCTTGGCGACGAAAGCGGCCGCGAGTTGGTGAAAAAGCAAATGAAGGCGTTTCTGAAACTGGGTGAAAGCACCGACACCGGCAAGCTCGATCAGAACTACCGCCCGCCCAGCACCTGACGCTGCCGTCTAGGTGTCAGGGAATCCGCTTGTGCGATCAGACGCCCTTGACCGTCAAGCCTTTGATCTTCAGCGTCTTCCCGGCAGGTCAATGACCGACTCTTCATTGACACATGGAATTCGGAAGTGCTAGATTCCGCTGTCATTTGGATGAGAACCAACGTCTGAGCATCATTCCCGCCATGATTACGCAAATGCGGGTCAAGGGGTTGATTTTTGACCCCTACAACAACGCCTACATCGTCGTGCTACGGGACGAAGACAACACTGATATGTTGCCAATTTGGGTCGGCAAGTCGGAAGCCAGCGCCATCGGACTGGCCATTGAGAACGTGACGGCGCCCCGGCCCATGACCCATGATCTCATGAAATCGTTTCTCGACGTGTTTGACGCCAAGGTCATTAGTGTTGTCATCACCGATCTGAATGACAACACGTACTACGCGAAAATCCATCTCACGTTCGAAGATTCCGAGTACACAGTAGATTCGAGACCCAGTGATGCCATTGCTCTGGCGTTGCGAACCAGTGCGCCGATTTTTGCGAGCGAATCCGTCATCAAGAAACAGTCGTCAGATGAATTGGAACAGTGGCTGGAAAACCTGAAACCTGAAGACTTTGGAAAGCTGGACAGCTGAGATGGCTCCGATGAAACCTGACCTTGCCCTCGTCGAAGTGAAGGTTAAACAGGTGATCGAGGACAGCAGCACTGACACGAAAATCGTGGTATTAAAAAATGAGGATGGAAGCGAAACTTTGCCGATCTGGGTTGGCGCATCCGAAGGGCAGGCTATCCGCCTGGCCATGGATCATGCGGTCAGTCCCCGCCCAATGAGCCACGATCTTATTCGCAGCTTCGCCGAGCATCTGGAAGTCACAATCCAGCACGTGGTGCTCACGGACGTAAAAAGTTCCACCTACTATGCCACAATCCATCTCACCTCAAAAGGTGTGGATCGCACGCTTGACGCTCGACCCAGCGACGCGATTGCCCTGGCCTTGCGCGCGACTCGTCCGATTTACGTGACTCGGGATGTGTTGGGCCGGCGGACGGCAGCGAATCTTGATGCGTGGGTGGCAAAGCTCGAAACAAAAAATATCGAGACGTAACAAGCATGGCATGATCGAGGAATCTTTCAACTAGTAGGAGTGTGTACGACATGACCAAGACCTTTCTGGAGAAACCGGCTGACGTTCGACGCAAGTGGTACCTGATTGACGCGGAGGGAAAGATTCTCGGCCGCCTCGCTGCTCGTGTAGCGGGCATGTTACGCGGAAAGCACAAACCAACGTTTACTCCGCATGTCGATACCGGCGATCATGTCGTCATTATCAATGCCGACAAGATTCGGCTGACCGGTAATAAGATGGCGACCAAGACCTATGCTCGGCACAGCGGCTATCCGGGTGGACTCAAGGTCCTCACCGCCGAGCACGTTCATGCTAAACACCCGACACAACTCCTGACGAAAGCGATTCACGGGATGCTTCCCAAAACCCCCCTGGGGAAACACATGGGTAAAAAATTGAAGGTCTACGCCGGGACCGATCATCCCCATCAGGCCCAACAACCCGAAGTTCTAGCCCTGTAAGCTCTTTTTTCAAAAGTTTAGCGAAGGAGACCGCCTCGTATGGCAGCAACGATTCAGTACGCAACCGGAAAGAGAAAAAGTGCGATTGCACGGGCCTGGGTTTCAGCAGGCGCCGGCGAGATTATCGTAAACGAAAAGCCGTTGGAGAAAGCGTTCCCGCGGCCGACGTTGCGGACCATCATTCAATTCCCATTGGAGTTGGCAGGGGCTGCGGGGAAATATTCAATTCGCGCCACAGTATATGGAGGCGGTCCGACCGGACAAGCCGGTGCGCTCAGGCATGCCATTGCAAAAGCCCTGGTCGTCCTCAGTCCTGTTTATCGTGGTCCACTGAAGAAGGAAGGCCTGTTGACGCGTGATTCCCGCGTCAAGGAACGAAAGAAGTACGGTCAGAAGGGTGCTCGCAAGCGCTTCCAGTACTCGAAACGATAACGGCATTGAAGCCATTCGTACGAAAAAGGGAAGGCGGGCCGCCTTCCCTTTTTTTCTATGAGCCTTGCTAGAGGTGATCAACGTTCGGTTCGACGGAGTGATTCTCGATGACCACAGTGCGTGTCGCAGTGGCCGGAGCAAGCGGGTATGCAGGGGCAGAATTGATTCGCCTACTCGCCCAGCATCCTCACGTCGAGTTGACGACTGTGACGTCGGAGAAATCGGCTGGACTTCCGGTCGCCTCCGTTTTCCCTCACCTCAGTCGTGCGGTTCCCTTGACGTTCGAAGCACTGGAACCGGACGCATTGGCGGAACGGGCAGAGGTCATGTTTCTTGCCTTGCCGCATACGAAATCTATGGAGCCGGTTGCTAATTGCATGCGATCGAAAGCCAAAATCATCGATCTGAGTGCGGACTACCGTCTTCAAGATGCCCACGTATACGAACGTTGGTACCAAACGGCGCATACTCACGCCGAGCTTTTGAAACAGTCCGTGTACGGTCTGCCGGAGTTGCATCGATCCAGGATTGCCAAATCTCAGCTCGTCGCATCACCAGGCTGTTATCCAACGGCGGCCATCCTTCAGCTGGCGCCCCTCGCCGCCCATGGCTTGATTGATCCCGGCACGATCGTCATCGATGCGAAGTCAGGCGTGTCGGGAGCGGGGCGGAGTCCCGCTCTTCCCTACCATTTTCCAGAAGCACACGAATCACTGGAACCCTATAAGATTGGACGACACCGCCATATTCCGGAGATCGAACAGGAGCTGAATATTTTGTGCGCCGGACAGCAGGGCGGTCGGGATGCTGCGACATCGTCTCAGGTCACCGTCGCCTTTACGCCTCATCTCGTGCCGATGAATCGGGGAATTCTCAGCACGGCTTACTGTCGCCTCACCAATCCGCTCCTTGATGTAGCAGCGCTCCAGTCGCTGTACAAGGGTTTCTATGAAAAGGAACGGTTTGTCCGTGTTTTCGACGATGTGGTGCCCAATCCACGCCATGTCCGGGGTACGAACTATTGTGATGTGTCCCTGTTCGCCGATACCAGATCCGGCTGGATCATCACGGTCGCTGCGCTCGATAATCTCATCAAAGGGGCCGCTGGTCAGGCCATTCAGGCAATGAACCTCATGCTCGGATTCCCGGAGGAAACGGGACTCACCGCGCCAGCCATCTTTCCTTGAAGGATACGCCATTCCCTCATCCATTCTGGTTCGTTCCCACGAAGGATCATCATGAAAAAAGTCTCAGGTGGAGTCACCGCTGCCCGTGGATTTCAGGCAGCAGGCATGCATTGCGGCATCAAAAAAAATAAGCAGCTCGATCTGGCCTTCGTCCTCTCAGAAGAGGAGGGGCCGGTGGCAGGGATGTTCACGACCAATCGGGTCGCGGCGGCTCCGGTCCTTCTCGATCGTGCCTATCTTCGACAGGGACTTGCACGTGCGTTCATCGTCAACAGCGGGAACGCCAACGCCTGCACCGGCGCCGAAGGCATTCTGGCGGCTGAGGCCATGGCGTTGACGGTGGCCAGACATCTCGACACCCTGCCCCATAAAGTATTTGTGGGATCGACGGGCGTCATCGGTCAGCCATTGCCGATTGCTCGTATCCGCTCCGCGATTCCAAGGTTACTTCAACGAGTCCGCCGCAATGGAGGTCTCGAAGCGGCGCGTGCCATCCTGACAACAGACCTGAAGCCGAAACAAACGGCCCTGCGCGCAAAGATCGGCGGGCAGACCGTCACCCTGGGAGGAATGGCCAAGGGATCGGGCATGATTCACCCCGACATGGCGACCATGCTGGCCTATCTTACGACGGACGCATTCATTACCCGTCAGGCATTGCAGCAGGCTCTTGAGGCGGCAGTCAGCCGGTCCTTCAATTCCATTTCAGTGGACGGCGACACGAGCACAAATGACACCGTGCTCTGTTTGGCAAACGGCATGGCCAGGAATGTACGCATTGAGACGGGAACGGACGCGTTTCGTCTGTTCCAAAAGCTCCTGGACACGGTCTGTCACTCGCTGGCATTACAAGTCTGTTGGGATGGGGAAGGTGTCACAAAGGTCGTGAAAATCGTGGTCGCCGGGGCCAAAACGGCCCGCGCGGCCCGGAAGGTTTCGCACGTCATCGCGACGTCCAGCCTCGTGAAGACCGCGCTGTTTGGCGGAGACGCCAATTGGGGACGAATCATGGCAGCAATCGGGCGAGCCGGTGTGCCGATCGATCCGACAAAGATTTCCCTCAAATTTGACGAAGTGGCCATGGTCAAGAACGGCCAAGGTTTGGGAGCTCATGCGGAACGCCGTCTTTCCCGGGTGTTCCGCCGCAAGGAGTTCACGATTCGAGCCGAACTCGGGCAGGGACCGGGAACGGCGCACATATGGACGACGGATCTGTCCTATGATTATGTAAAGATCAACGCCAGTTATCGCTCATGATCGACTCTGAGGTCATGAGCGGACCTTGCAAACTCATTTTGATTGTGCTAGCGTTTCTTCGCTTTACCGGAAGCGTACGGACGGTGTCCGTCCACGGTCGGTATCTTAGCCCCTGACTTTCAGGGGCTTTTTATTCAAATCCACACCAGCGTGTTGCGCACGCTGCGCAGCCTGAGAATAAGGGGGGACGTCCCCCTCGCTCAACCATTTGGTCAAGCGCTCTGCAGGCTTCGGAGGGAGGTGAAGGTATGGGAGTGGTGTCGATCAAGGAGTTATTGGAGGCCGGTGTTCATTTCGGCCATCAGACCAACCGATGGAACCCCAAGATGAAGCGCTTTCTGTTCGGAGAACGGAACGGCGTGTATATCATCGATCTGCAACAAACCGTAGAACGGATGGAGCAAGCCTATGCCTTCGCTCGTGATAGCGTGGCGGGGGGGGACTCCGTACTCTTCGTGGGAACCAAGCGGCAAGCTGCAGAAATTCTGGAAGAAGAGGCCAAACGAGCCAACATGTTCTTTGTGAATCAGCGCTGGCTGGGTGGCATGTTGACGAATTTTCAGACGATCCGCCGCAGCATCGACAAGATGAAAAAGATGGAAGCGACTCTCGCCGACCCGTCGCATCATGGTCTCACGAAAAAAGAACTCGGTCAGATGCAAAAGGAAGTCATCAAATTGCAGAAAAACCTGACCGGCATCCGTAATATGCGGGCACTTCCCCGAGCCGTGTTCGTACTGGACACCCGCATCGAGCACATTGCCGTCCTCGAGGCCAATCGATTGGAGATTCCCGTGATCGCCATCGTCGATAGCAATTGCGATCCTGATCATATTCAGTATCCAATTCCCGGGAATGATGACGCGATCCGTTCCATCAAGCTCATCATTTCCCGCATCGCAGATGCTTGTCTGGAAGGCGCCCACCTCCGTACGCAACAAGAAGACACAGAATTTTCCTCAACTGCTCCGGCGGCTGAGAAGCAGGGCGCCATGAGTCTGGCTACCGCGCCGGCATCCTGAGCGCCTTGAAGTATGAGCAAGACTCCACACTCATTCAAAGTTTATAGAGGAACGTATGGCAAGTCTGAGCGAGTCCGTAAAGGAACTGCGTGAAAAAACCGGCGCGGGCATTCTAGATTGTCAAAAGGCTCTCACCGAATCGAGCAACAACATCGACAAGGCGATTGATTACCTGCGCCAGAAAGGGTTGGCGGCCGCCCAGAAAAAGGCGGGTCGCGAAACCAATCAAGGCCTTGTCCATGCCTACATTCATGCCGGTGGAAAAATCGGCGTGCTGGTGGAAGTGAACTGCGAAACGGATTTCGTTGCAAGGAATGAAGAGTTCAAGTCCTTTGTGAATGACCTGGCGTTGCAAATCGCCGCATCCAATCCCTCCCACGTGAAGCGAGAAGACCTGCCGTCCGATGTGGTCGCCAAAGAACGCGCGATCTACGAGGCCCAAGCAAAGGAGATGGGAAAACCACCGGCGGCTTGGCCGAAGATTGTCGAAGGCAAACTCGAAAAATATTATCAGGAGAACTGCCTGCTGGAGCAGACCTTCATCAAAGACCCTTCCATTACCATCAAGGATTTGTTAGCGCAGAAGATCGCCAAGATCGGTGAAAACATGAACATCCCAAGATTCGTGCGCTATCAATTAGGCCAAGCATGAGCTCTGCAAAATACCGGCGCATTCTGCTGAAAGTCAGCGGAGAAATGCTGGCCGGTGAGCAGGGATACGGCATACAACCCTCGGTCCTCGAAGGGTTAGCCGAGGAAATTGCGGCCGTCGTCTCGATGGGTGTCGAGGTCGCCGTCGTCATTGGTGGCGGAAACATTTTTCGCGGGATCGCGGCTAGTGCCTCAGGGATGGAACGTGCGTCCGCCGATTACATGGGCATGCTTGCCACCGTGCTGAACGCCCTCGCCCTCCAGAACGCCTTGGAGCGAAAAGGCACGACCACTCGCGTCCAATCGGCTATCGAGATGCGCCAACTCGCGGAGGGATACATCCGTCGGCGGGCTATCCGGCATTTGGAAAAAGGCCGCGTCGTCCTCTTTGCCGGGGGAACTGGAAACCCCTACTTCTCCACCGATACGGCCGCCGCCTTACGGGCGATGGAAATCGGCGCGCAGGTGATCATGAAGGGCACGAAAGTCGATGGGATTTATGACAGTGATCCCCTAAAGAATGCGAATGCAAAAAAGTATACGGATATTCCCTTCATGTCGATCTTGAGCCAGAATCTCAAGGTGATGGATTCCACCGCCGTCAGTCTCTGCATGGACAATCAGCTTCCACTTATCGTTTTCAACTTGAAAGAAAAGGGGAACTTCGGAAAGGTGGTCCGTGGGGAACCAATCGGCACCCTGGTCACAGTAGCCAGCCGCTAAGGAGAGCACCATGTCGACGGCACCGGTCGTCAAACAGAAAGTCCTGGAAAAAATGGAGCATGCCCTCGAGCATCTCAAACGGGATCTGGCCGGGATGCGGACGGGACGCGCATCCGTGGCACTGTTGGACGGCATCAAGGTTGATTACTATGGAAATCCCACGCCGCTGAAACAAGTGGCCAATGTGGCCATTCCCGAAAGCCGCTTGATCACGATCCAGCCGTGGGAACAGAGTATGATCCGTGACATCGAAAAGGCGATTCAGATGTCGGACCTCGGACTTACACCGTCGAATGACGGGAAGCTCATTAAAGTACCCCTCCCTCCGCTCACAGAGGAAAGACGGAAGGAGCTCATCAAGATCTGTAAGAAGCACGCAGAAGACGTGAAAGTGCAGATCCGTGGATTTCGTCGCGACGGCAACGAGGAACTCAAGAAGTTGCAGAAGGATACCAAGCTGACCGAGGATGACTTGAGGAAGTCCGAGACTGAGGTGCAGAAACTGACGGATCAATACGTGCAGAAAGTTGAGGACGTTCTGAAGAAGAAAGAGAGTGAAATCCTGGAAGTCTGATCCGATTGAGCCTCCCACGATCATCCTACGTGCCAATCCCATCGCGCTATCCGCCGACCTTCGTTGACATTGATCTCAGCGCCCTCGCCCACAACCTCCGGCAGGTGCGTCACTGCCTGCAACCGTCGTGTGACATTCTCGCCATCGTCAAAGCCAATGCCTACGGGCACGGCGCCTTCGAGATCACGCGCACGCTGCGTCGCCTGGGTGTCCGCCGCTTCGGTGTCGCCACCGTTGAAGAAGGAACGGAACTGCGCCGTGCCGGGATCGTTGACCAGATTGTGGTGTTGGGAGCGGCACTCCCAGCACAGCTTCCCGATCTCATCGCGCATGGCTTAACCCCAGTCATCTACGATCTCCCGCTGATGCAGGAACTGGTCAAAGTGCTCCCTCCATCAGCAAAACCCTACCCGATCCACATCAAGATCGATACGGGGATGGGTCGGCTCGGTTTCGCCCCAGAACAACTGACCATGGGGCTGCAAGCGGCCGATCTCGGACGGACAGTGTCCCTGGAAGGGGTCATGACCCACATGGCCGACGCCGATAATTCGGATCATCAATTTACCGCCGCGCAGATTGCGCGCTTCCGCTCAATCTTGGACCGGCTGACACTGAAGGGCATCAGGCCACCACTCGTCCATATGGCCAATAGCGCCGGCATCCTCGTCCATCCCTCTGCGCATTTCTCCTTGGTACGTCCGGGAATCATGCTCTATGGCTACCACACGCTCTCTCACCGCAGGGAGCAGGTCGCGTTGCGACCCATTCTTAACTGGTACACCACCATCGCCGCGATACGGACGATTGCTGAAGGAGACGGAGTTAGCTACAACCGCACGTTCACAGCAACGAAACCCACCCGCATTGCCGTCCTGCCGGTCGGCTATGCCGATGGATATAGCCGCCTCTTGTCCAATAAGGGGTTCGTTCTGATCGGCGGGAGACGGGCGCCGGTCGTTGGGCTCGTGTGCATGGATATGGTGATGGTGGATGTGACTGAGATTCCACAGGCAAGATCCGGTGAATCGGTCGTGCTGATCGGACAACAGGGCGCCGAACGCATCACGGCCCAAGACATCGCCGACGCGATCGGATCGATCTCATACGAGGTCCTCTGTTCGATCGGACCACGAGTTCTCCGTTCTTATTCGAGCGGCGGCATAGCCGACCCTCCATAAGGGTGCAACCATTGTCCCCCATCCATCCCTACCCTATAATGATACTGAGCCGTCATCGAAGGGGCGTGCGTTCCGGTCTTTCGTCGTCTCACCTGCTATGACCGCTTCCATCCTCGCACTCAGATCCACGATCAACGGCTATCTCGGCGTCGTGCAGGAGTTTACCCTGTTGTCCGCACAGACGATCAGGAACCTATTCAGACCCCCATTTTACGTTCATGAAACCATTCTCCAGATGGACAGAATCGGCGTGGGTTCTCTGTTCATCGTCGTGCTGACCGGTCTGTTTACCGGGATGGTCCTCGCATTGCAGGGGGCAGTCCAGCTCGAACCCTACGGGGCAACGATCTATGTCTCGCGGCTGATCAGCACATCCGTCGTCCGAGAACTCGGCCCGGTGCTGGCGGCGCTCATGATTGCCGGACGGGTCGGGACGGGAATCGCTTCGGAAATTGCATCCATGACCGTGACGGAACAAATCGATGCCTTGCGGGCTGAAGGAACGGATCCCATCCACAAGCTAGCGACCACGCGCCTCATTGCGTGTCTCTGCATGATTCCACTTCTGACGATCATTGCCGACGGCATCGCCATGTGCGGAGGCTGGCTTGTTGCTCGGTTCTATCTCGGTATCGACTCCTATTTCTATTGGACCTGGGCGTTCGAGGCGCTCAGGCAGCGCGATCTGGTGTTAGGGTTTGTAAAACCGGCCGTGTTCGCGTTTCTCATCGCCATGGTGGGGTGTTATGCGGGATTTTCCACGCGCGGCGGCACCGTTGGCGTCGGCATGTCGACAACTCAGGCCATGGTATCCTCATCGATTCTCATTCTGGCAACCGATTTCTTTCTCACGAAGATCTTCATGGCCATTTCCTAACCGAGGTTCACGTGATTGCACTCGAACACGTAGATTTGACCCTGGGCGATCGCCAGGTTCTGACCAACATTTCCTTCAAGGTGCCGGCAGGAGAAACCATCACCATCTTGGGTGGTAGCGGATCAGGAAAGACAACGATCTTACGCCTGATCCTTGGACTGTTTCGACCCGATCGCGGATCGGTACGGATAGGCCGTGACGACATTTCGAAACTGCCTGAGCATCAGTTACCCCGCGTGCGGCAACGGATGGCCATGGTTTTCCAGGGAGCCGCCCTTTTTGATTCGTTGACGGTTCGAGAGAATGTCGGATATCGCCTGTGGGAACAACACCAATTGTCTGACGATGCCATCGAGGAAGTCGTACGGCAAAGTTTGCAATTCGTTAGCCTGGAAGACATCATAGACAAGATGCCGGCCGATCTCAGCGGTGGAATGCGAAAACGGGTCGGCATCGCCCGCGCCCTGGCGAGCGGAGCCGGCATTCTCCTGTACGATGAACCGACCGCCGGCTTGGATCCAATCAATGCCTATGCCATCGGCCACCTCATTCTCCAACTCAAGGCGAAAGGCGTCACCCAGGTGGTGGTGACCCACGACCTGAACCTCGCGTTTCGAGTGGCTGACCGCGTCGTCATGATTCAACAAGGTCACATCATCTTTCAGGGCTCTCCCTCCGAACTCTCCACCAATGAGAATCCGGCCATTCGTGGCTTTTTAGACCCGGCTACCTTGCCCATCGATCCATGGAAACAGAAACCATCACATCAGGTTCCTTTATGAGCCGTCAGTCCCAAATCGGGTGGGCCCAGGTCAAGATCGGTCTGGTCGTCGTCATGGCCTTGACGGTGCTCGCCTTCATGATTCTGCGCCTCGAAGAGGGCATGGGGTTAATGGCCCGTAAGTCCACCTTTCATGCCCTGGTTGATCATACCCAGGGACTGAAAGTAGGTGGGCCCGTCCGCATGAACGGTGTCGACATCGGCAATATTCATGATATTGAGATTGCGCCGAACAGCGGCATGGTTGAAATCAAGTTTACGGTCAAGAAAGACGTTGCCCCTCACATCCGTGAAGACGCATCCATCCACATCAAGGCGCTCGGCCTGCTAGGTGACAAATTCCTGGAAATCGTTCCCGGGCAGCCGGACAAGCCTCTTCTTCCTCCGGGCAGCGTTATCACGGGAAGGTCCGGATCGGACATCACCGACTTGGCGTCCGGCGCGTCTGTGACGATCGACAAGGTGAATGCTGCGCTCGAGCAAATTCAGCGTGCGTTGACGGCGATCACCCAGGGGCAAGGAACCACCGGCAAGTTGGTGAACGATCCGGAACTATTCGATCGCTCGAAAGAAATTCTACAGAAACTGAATGATGCGTCGGTGAAAGGTCTCGCCTTGCTCGACAAAGCGGAGAACGGCGATGGAACCGTCGGCAAACTGCTTTCCGACAAAGAGCTGTACGTCCGGGCAACGCAGGGGGTAAAGGAATTCAACGATCTTATGAAAAAACTCAACGATCAGAACAGCACCCTGACCAAACTTACCAGCCCGGAGCTCTACACCAAATTACAAGCATTGGCCACGCAAGGCGAGCACGTGCTGAACAGGGTAGAGCGAGGAGAAGGGACGGTTGGTAAACTCGTGAGCAGTGACGAGCTCTATGTTCGCACGGACAAACTCTTGACCGACATGGAGCAATTGCTGGCCGACGTGAAGAGGAATCCCACTAAGTATTTTAAATTATCTGTTTTCTAGTGTGTCCAAGCCACCTTCCCGGCGTGGTGCTTGCACATCTCCAATGTTCGCTCTTGCAACCTGCCCGAGATGTGTTTTACACCACAAATGAGGCCACCGGATGACCCTGGCAACCGTGCGCAGTTCCGGATCTCCATTCGTTCTCGGCGCGACTTTAGCGTGTACCGTAGCATTCACCTCGGCTGTGTCCGCAGCCGAACGGGCACACCGGACCGAGCCATCCACGCTCCGGATTCAGATGCCCGTGCCACTTGCTGTCATCCAACCCCTCTACGAACGCATCTATGATGGGCACGATTCCAATCATCTTTCACCGGATACCTGGATCCCACTCGGCGGAGGGACAGGTTTTTTGAAATATCGACCGGGACTGGTTGAGAGCAATCTGAATCAAAATAGCCATGCAATTCTCGCACGCGCCAACGTGAACTTTTCTCTCGAATACGCAAAAAAGGTAGATGGCACGATTACCAAACTGGCCGAATGCGGCGCAGGCGCTGAACCCGACCGTCCCGGCCGACTGGTGGTGAATACCTATACCACGCTCACCCCCACACGCGACTACAGACTCCTCACCACCAGCCACGTCAGATCAGTCGATTCCGGCAAGTCATGGGTCCGTCGCCAACACAACGTCGATGCGACTCCGTTGATGGCACAGGTGTATCGGAGCGGTCTCGAGAGCAGACTTCCGCAATTGGATCGCAGGTTGCAGGGGGCATTGTCCATCAAGTCGAAAACGGCTGAAGTCTGGCGAAAGCTCCAAGAACCGCTCCAACTGGATGATCAAGGATTCATCTGGTTGCTTGTCTCGCCGGCACACGTCAAGTATCCGAAAACGCCCCCAAAAGACGCCGCGCGCCCGGTTCAAATTGGAATCATAGCCTTTCCTCGAATCATCACCGGAAACAAGCCGACGACTTCTCTTCGTTCCCTCCCCGACCTGGAGTCCGGTTATCAGGATCAGGGATTCCACGTGTCGTTCGATGTCCACCTGCGGTACGAGGTCGCGAATGAGTTCTTGAGAGGTGCCTTGGTAGGAAAAGAGTTTCACGTGGGGCCCGGAACGCTGAGGATCAGGTCCGTTCGTCTGTATCCGATCGGTGAACAGGCTGGAGTCGACCTCGAGCTGCAAGGCTTTCTTCCCGTCCGTCTCAGCCTGCGCGGAACGCCGTTGTATGATGAAGAGGCCGGCACGATTTCCTTCACAAACTTTGACTACCAGGTGAAGCAGCACGATCTGCTGACGACCTTCGCCGATCAGATGTTACACGACGCCTTTCGGAATCAATTGGTCAGGCGTCTTCGGATTCCGATTCGAGACCATTTGCAACAGATGCAGCAAGAGTTGCAAACCGGATTGAACCGTGAGATCGACGGAGGTACCTTGCACGGCACGGTACACCGACTCCGATTGTTACGTCTGCAGATACAACACGACGCATTGTTGGCCGGTTTCAAAACCGATGGTGAGTTGCGGTACGACCTGCGAGACTAATCGGGTCTGTCGCCCGATTACACTTTCAGCTTCCGCTTCAGACGTTTCTCGACGCTGGACACTTTGCTCCCCAACCGTCCTTGTGCGCCTTTTCGGTAGTCGATCTTGATCGTGCAGGAGATGCGGTTGCAGTCCCTTTTCATCCGTTCATAACACTGTGTGACGACCGCGAACACCTCATCCCATTCTCCTTCAATGACGGTGCCCATGGGATTGAGGCGATAGTCGACACCGCTTCTGTCGATGAGATCCAAGGATCGGGACACATATTTGCCAACACTCTCGCCTTTGCCTAGAGGCGACATACTGAATTCAAGCAACACCATCGCGTTGTAGCCCTCCCCGCTTCGCTGAAATGTTTGCCATCGCGCTCGTGGATCGACCCCCAGGATGACCCCTACGCCTGTTGTTTTGCGCGCTGGTCAAGCCAGATCTTGGGATACTGAATCTTTCCGTAGAGACGGAATCCATCGAGCGCATCGTGCAGGATCTGCCGCCGTTTTTCGGCATCCGGCTCATTCGCCTTCCCTTGTTCGCGGAGCTGCCCCAACCATTCGACAAAGGAGGCAAACTCCTCGTCGAACACTTTTTCCATGTCTTCCTTGATAAAACCGGACAATGCCGGCGCCATCCCGCTGCTACTAACCGCGATACGCAGATGCCCGCAACTCACCACTGCCGGCATCACGACGTTGGAATATTCGGGCTGATCGATCGACCACAGCAAAAACCTCTGCTCCCGGGCAAGCGTGATCAAAGAATGGGACAGTTCACGGTCGCCCCGAACCACGTTGAGGACGAGAATCACGCTTTCCAAATCCGTCGCACGGAAGCCGCGACCCCGGTGAATGATCTTGGCGGAAGCAGCCAACTTGCGCAACGCGTCATTCAATGTGGGACTTACGATAGTGACCTTTGCACCCGCTTCGAGGAGGCGCATGGTTCTATCGGCGGCTTCTTCGTCTCCGCCGACCACGAGAACCGGCCAGCCCCTGACATCTAAGGAAATGGGAAATCCAGGATTTGCAGGCATGATTTCTCCTCCAGTAGTAACCGCGGTTCGTATCATACAACAGGCGCTTTCGCAGCGTAAACCGCTGCATGCACTCCCCTTTTAGGAATCGTCTCTGTATAATGCGCTGGTTTTGCGTCCGTCAACCACCGCACCGTGTCGTCTGGAAAGGAGCGCGTTTTGGGAGGATACCATGCCAAAACACTGAGCATGGCGGGAGGCATTATCGGCTTGGCTGCACTGGCGGCCTACTTCGGTTTGGCCCATAGTTGCGAGCCGCAAGGAGGGTCCGGCGTGATCGCCGGACAGGTCATGATCGCGCAGGACCTGGCAGATCGCGTCAAGCCCACCGATGTCCTGTTCGTCATCGTTCGTCGTCCGTCAGGACCACCGCGTCCGCTGGCGGTCAAACGCGTGGACGGCCCCAAGTTTCCCGTCACGTTTGAGATTACCAGTGCCGACGTGATGGTGCAGGGAACGGAACTCAAGGGAATGGTGGATATCATTGCGAGACTGGACCGCGATGGGCAGGCCGGACAACCGCAACCCGGCGACATGGAAGGGCGTTACGACAAGAATCCCACTCTTCCTGGCGGAAGAGAACTCCAGATCACGATTGATAAGATGTACTAGGCGAGGACAGAGCGCTGAAATCGTTATGTGTCGGCCGGATCGGTGTCGAGTTCCAAGTTCCAGTAGAGGTAGTCGCGCCAGCTTTCAGGAGTGTTTCTGACTCCAATCGTGATCGTGACCACGGGACTCCACCGAGGCTTGACCGGTCTCTTGATCAACCTCATGTTCGCTTCGTCCGGAGTGCGGCCGCTCTTTCTATTGTTGCAGCGCCAGCAAGCTGTCACGATATTTTCCCAGGTCTTCCGTCCGCCTTTGGCGATGGGTACGACGTGGTCGAAGGTCAGTTCTTCAGTACGGAATCGATGATTGCAATATTGGCAGGTATAACTGTCGCGAGTAAAAATATTGATGCGGGAAAATTTGACAGCCCGGTGGCTCTCCTTGAGTTTGACCAGTTTGAGCAACCGCATCACTGACGGAAGTTTGATCGAAATCGAAATCCCGTGAATCTCGCGATCGTACACCTCCAACACTTCAACCTTGCCCTGCCAAAGCAACGTGATGGCTTTTTGCCAATGGAGGACTCGAAGTGGCTCATACGTCGAATTGAGCAACAACGTCATTTCCATAGCGACTCCGGTGTGCTCCTATGATTTCACTACTAAAAGATAGCAAAACATGGGCGAGCGACAGAATCCCTGCCTCTCTATGACATAGTCTCGCAATGAAATCAAGCTGTTAGCTGCCGATGGGCAATCCGTCCTCTCTTCAAAGTGACTTGTCGGATCATTCGGGCGTAGGGAGTGTTGATGAGTCGTTTCATCTCAATCGCGAAAGTTGACCATGTCCCACCCGGTACCTGCGTGACGGTGGAGGCGCTGGGGGTGCACATTGCCCTGTTCAATGTCGATGGCACGTTCTACGCGACGGACAATACCTGTCCCCATGCCGGCGGCCCTTTAGGAGAAGGAACACTGATCGGAAACATCGTCACATGCCCCTGGCATGGATGGCGATTCAATGTCTGTACAGGTGAACGTCCGGAAAACCATGATTTCAAGGTGTCGTCGTGCGAGGTGCGTATCGAAGGGGGCGAGGTCCAAATTGCCGTCCCAATCAAGTTCTAGGAGTGAATCACGTTCGGCCCGGTTGACCCGGTGAATCGGGTCCCTCCGGCATCAACCCATCTGCCGGCAATGATGCGGCGTTGACCCGCTTCGTCGACAAATCGACGTGCCAGATGAATTCCCGCTCGAACCATTGATTGGTGCCTTGCTCACGCAAATTGATACGCACCTCGTATCGATCCCCTTCCAGCTTCAAGACTCTCCACTCTCCTAGTCTCACTCCCAGCTGACGTTGCTGCTGAAGCCGCACCCGTTCGTTGAATCCCTGCAGTATCGTAGGGTATCCCGCCGCCCGATGGGTTTGGACCAAAGCAAGAGCCTCGGCCGCTTGGGAATCCGTCAGCGGATTCAATGAGGGGGGCTTCAGGAGCCAGTAAAGCAGGGCTCCGATACCCAGCACCACGACCACGGCATAGTGAAGAAATTTTGAGAGAGACAACTGATGTGCCAGAATCTGTTTGGAGGCGGTTCGGCTCGTTCCCTCCGCTTGGCAACGAGAGGAGCAAACCCTGTATCCCGCAGCAGCACAGCATAATAACCCCGCCCCTCTGAAGTCAACGCCCGCAGGTGTTCATACGTATACTCGACAATCTGTGACCAGGCGCGAGACCTGGCTCGAACCCTTGACAATCCTGCAAGCGGATATGCTACAAGTATAAGTTCCCTTCGTCGCGACAACCGAAACGGTCCGCCAAGATCAATGAGGTTCTTTTTCTACGCAGACAATTTGAATCCGACTCAACTCAAGCGACGCGCACCGGAGCACAAGTTCCTTCTTAATGCCTACCTTCCCGAGCATACGATCCAATTTTGCCGATGGTCCTCCCAGTGGCGATGCGGTCTGGCCAGCGTCATTCCCTCTCCTGGTGAAAAGGTATGGGGAAGCGTGTTCGACATCACCGAGGAAGATCTTAAGATCATGGACGAGTTCGAAGGCGATGTTCCGGAAGGAGCCTTCCGGCACGTTCCTGTCACCGTCGTGACAGAAGAAGGCGAAAAGATCTTGGTCACGACTTATGCTGCGAATCCGATTGGGAAGTTCAAGCCCAAAGAACATTATCTGGACTGGGTCATGAAGGGTATCAAGCATTGGAAGCTGCCTGAGGAGTCCGTCGAACTGTGGCAATCCTACAAGCCGCGTTCATGACTGCTCCGTTTCGTCGCCATCCATACTCACACTGGGGGTTACATGCCGAAGCCTAAATATCACATCGTTGTCTGCACCAATGCCCGACCTCCAGGCCATCCTAAACCCTCTTGCGGAGGACAGGGATCCGCCCAATTACTCATGGCGTTTAACATCGGACTGATGCAACGGGGGATGCAGCCCGGTGAGGTTCTGGTCACCGGTTCCTCCTGCCTGGGTCCCTGTGAGCAAGGGCCGACAGTCGTGGTATACCCGGAGGGAACGTGGTATTCCAAGGTCACTGAAGCCGACGTCGCTACGATTCTCGACGAACATATCGCCAAGGGATCCCCCCCCCAAACGCTCAATCCGGATTCAGTCTGGGGCTAGGCACCTCACGTCCTGTGGGCCACCTTACCCATCAAGAACATAAATCGCACGCGCCGAAAAAGGTGGGCTGCGCGGTCATCACCTGCAGCGATACCAGAACACCGGAAACAGATACCAGCGGACAATTGATCATGAAGCTGCTGAAGGAGCATGGTCATGATGTCGTGTCATACCAACTCGTCAAGGACGAGCCTGCTCAGATCACAGAAAAGATCGGAGCCAGTGTGGGGGACGAGGCAGTGCAGGCCGTCATCATCAACGGAGGGACCGGAATCTCCAGGCGCGATTCCACATTTGAAGCAGTGGATTCAATGCTGGAGAAGCGCCTGGATGGATTCGGGGAAGTTTTCCGCTATCTGACGTACCAGGAGATCGGTTCTCCGGCGATCATGACCAGGGCAACCGCCGGAATCGTCAAAGGAAAGGTGCTGTTTTCCACGCCGGGCTCTGAAAGTGCCGTCCGTCTCGCCATGCAGAAGCTCATCCTTCCTGAACTGGGACACCTTGTTCGAGAACTCACGAAGTAACCGTGAAACGTTGTTCTCTGGTGCAGCGCAAGAGTTTTGACCAAAGCTCGATGCGGAACTAGCTCTGAGCACCTGGCGTGTTCACCGTCGGCTAGTCCTGTGCAATTTTCGGTTCAGATATCCGCTGGTAAAACTGCAAGAGATCCCGGACGGAAATCACCCCGACGATTTCCCCGGCTTGGGTGACCCCCAGGTGTCTGACGTGTAGATCCCCCATCATGTCGTGGGCATCGCTGACGGTGCGCATCCCTTCGATTGTACAGACAGGACTCGTCATGACAGCCTCCACCGTCAACTTGTCGAGATCCTTGCTGGTGGCCATCGCACGCCTGACAAGATCCGTATCCGTCACGATCCCTACGATGGCCTTTCCCTTCTTCACGAAAAGAGACCCGATGCGTGCATCCCGCATGTGTTTGGCAGCGCTCCGCACCGACATAGCGGGACCGACTGTCTTCGGCTGTTTCGTCATCACTTGTGCAACTGTTCCCATGCATGCCTCCTTATCAACTCAACCACTGTAATTCCTTTACAGGATCATGAACTACCGTCCGATAATTGCAAGACTATCTTACCAAAAAACCGTCGACTCAACAGATGTTCCTGTGCGGCCTGGGCTTGCGCCAATGGATAGACGCGGTCGATGACCGCTCGCATTCTCCCCTCCTCCATGAAACGCGCTGCTTTCACCAGCTCGGCGCGCGTGCCCATGTACGACCCCCGTATGGTCAGGTGCCGCGAGAAAAGATGCCGCAAGCTCAACCCCACCTCTCCGCCGGTGGTCGCTCCACATGTGATCAATCGGCCCGCCTTGGCCAGCGAACGCATGCACTGGTCCCATACGGCAGACCCTACGTGTTCGATGACGACATCGACGCCCCGGCCATTGGTCAGTTCTTTCACCCGTGCCGCCACAGGCTCCTGGGAATGCTGAATGACATCGTCCGCACCAAGCTTCTTGGCCTGAGGAATTTTTTCGGCGGCGCCCACCGTCGCAATGACCCGAGCGCCGATGATTTTCGCCAACTGAATCGCCATGCAACCGACGCCGCTCCCGGCCGCGATGATCAACACATCCTCCCCTGCCTTCACATCGGCCAGGGCACATAACATGTGCACGGCGGTCACGGAGGCCAGGGGAAACGCGGCACCTTCTGCGAATGACAGGGCATCGGGTAGCGATAACACGTTCCGAGCCGGGACTGCAACCAGTTCCGCATAGCCGCCATGAATCTTAGAGCCCACGAGTCCGTAAGTCGAGCACAGATTGT
>JBEVJJ010000241.1:0-3599 GCA_040510255.1 Nitrospiraceae bacterium
TCAGTTGACCTTCATTGCCGCTGTCATCCATGGCTCCCGGTCCGGCTCAACTGCGGGGCTCAGGTGAAGGGCGTTCTACCTCCCCTAATCGAGGCTTTTGGATGGGGTTGTTATACTCGGTGGACCGTTCGGGAGCCCGGTGCTAGTGACGGAGGTGTTTTCCGTACAACGCCTGCACTGGTTGCTGGTGATGCTGGTCCTAGTCTTCGTCGCGGCCGGCCCTGTACGTAAGGCGCTGGCTCAGACCCCGACGACCAAGGTGGCCTCCATCGAGATTCGCGGCAACAAGAAAATCGAGCTTCCCGCCATTCAAGGACGATTGACCTTGAAGCCGGGCGACCCGTATACCCCTGAAAACGTTCGGGGGCAAATCAAGATTCTCTATGAAACCGGCTATTTCGAAGACGTGCAGCTGGAAACAGAGCCGAGGCCAGAAGGGATCGCCCTGACGTTTGTCGTCCAAGAGAAACCGATCATCACCGAAATCGTATTCGACGGCAACGAGGAATTAAGCGACGACAAGCTCAAGGAAAAAATTACGATCAAAAGCCAGGCGTTTCTGGACCAGCAGCAGGCCAAGGAAAGCGCGGAAAAGATCCGCCTGGCCTATCAAGAAGACGGCTACTTCAGCGCCCAGGTCATCCCCATTGTGCAGACGCTCGACGAAGACCGGAAGCGGCTGACGTTTTTCATCAAAGAGGGGGAAAAGGCCAAGGTCAAAACCGTCAATTTCGAGGGCATGCGGTCGGCTTCCAAGAGCGAGATGTTTAAGGTCACGGCCACCCGCGAGTGGGTGCCGTGGTACGGCCTGTTTACGCAGTTCAAGCTGCCGTCGTTTCTCTCCGATGCAGGCGTCCTCAAACGCGAGGAGATGAACAACGACGTCGAGCGGATCAGGGAAGTGCTGCTCAACAAAGGGTATCTTAACGCTCAGGTCGGTCTGCCGACCGTCGAGCTCAGCGAAGATAAGAAGTGGTTCAACGTCACGTATACCGTGAACGAAGGTGAGCCGTTCACCGTCGCCGAGGTCGGCTTCCGCGGCAACACGGTCTTCGAGGAGCCCGAGCTGCGCGACAAGATGAAGATCAAGCCCGGAGAAATCTTTCAGCGCCAGAAGATCCGGGACGAGATTAGCCGGTTGACCGATCTGTACGGTAGCAAAGGATATGCGTTCGCGGACGTCGTGCCGAATGTGAATCCGAACGCCGAGGAGCGCACAGCCACCATCATTCTCAGCATCAAGGAAGGCGAGATGATGCGCATCCGGCAGATCAACATCCACGGCAACGAGAAGACGAAAGACAACGTCATCCGCCGCGAGTTGCGTGTCGATGAGCAGGACGTCATTGACACGCCCTCGCTCAAGAGGAGCTTTCAGCGCCTCAACAACCTGAACTTCTTCGAGACTGTCGAGATTCTCCCGCAGCAGGTCGACGCCGACAAGGTCGACCTCAACGTCCGGGTCAAGGAAAAGCCGACAGGGCAGTTCAGCATCGGCGGCGGATTCAGCACGCTCGATAAATTGGTGGCCATTGCCGACATCACCGAGGGCAATCTCGGCGGCAATGGATGGATGGGCCGCATTCGTGGGCAGTTGGGCCAACAGCGGACCCTCGGCCTGATCACGTTCCGGAATCCCTATCTGAACGACTCGTTGACCTCGATGCAGATAGACGTTTATCGCAGCATGACGAACTACATCACGTACTTCGAAAAAAAGGCTGGCGCCAGTTTGACGTTCGGCCGATGGCTGTCCGAATATGTGACCGGGAGCGTCAGCTTCGTGGCGGAGCAATTGGATTTCAGCGATCCGACCATCGATGCGCCGGAACTCGTGCTTGCGCAATTGGGTACCCAATCCACGACGGGCTTTCGGACGACGCTGGCCCGCGATACACGGGACTACTTCCTCGACCCGCGAAGCGGCCTGCGGACGAGCGTGGGGTTCGACTTCGGGACGCCGTATCTGGGGGGGACGAACAATTTCTACAAGTACTATCTCGATGCGATCAAATACACCCCCCTTCCGTTTGATACGAGATTCTCGATCCATGCGCGCTACGGCTCGGCAGAAGGACTGCACGGGAAACCCATTCCATTGACGGAGCGGTTCTTCGTCGGCGGTATCAATACGATGCGCGGATTCGTCTTCGGTCGCGCGGGACCCGTCACGCCGAGCGGCTCCTTGCTCGGTGCCGCCAAGGAATTGATCTTCAACAACGATTTCATCTTTACGATCTCGTCCGAGGCGAAATTGAACGGCGTGATCTTTTTCGATTGGGGAAATGGGTTTAACGACGGCGAGCCGGTGGCGATTAACGCCTTGCGAAAGTCGGCGGGATTTGAAGGACGCTGGATCTCCCCCTTCGGTCCGCTTCGCGCGGCCTATGGGATCAATCTCGATCCACGCCCGGGAGAACGGAAGGGCGTGTTCGAGTTTACAATCGGATCGTTGTTCTAGGACGGTGACCATGAACACGGTTGTATCGGGTCGAGGCCTGTGGGTGGTGGCATTGGCGGCGTGGATGGTCACCATGGCGGGATGCGCCACGGGGAACAAGATCGAAGGCAAGATCGGTCTCATGGATCCGGCCCGTGTGCTCAACGACTCCAATGCCGGGAAAAAGGCCAAGGACTCGCTGGCCGCCTTCTCCAAGAATCGTCAGGCGTTGATCGAAATGGAAGAAAAGGAGCTGCGCCGCATGGAGGAAGATTTCATCAAGCAGGCCAGCGTCCTCAGCCCGGCGGCAAAAACTGAACGCGAACAGGTGTTCAGGCGCCGTATGGCGGAATACCAACAGAAGGCGGGAGAGCTGAATCGAGAGGTGCAGGAAAAACAAAAGGACGTCCTCGAAGCGTTCCGTGATAAAGTGGAGGCCGTCGTCGCCAAGGTCGCCAAGCGAAACGGATTGCAAGTGGTCATCGACAAAGGGAAGGGCGGCCCCGCGATTTACGGCGACGAAGAACTCGATATCACGAGCCAGGTCATCGAAGAATTCAACAAAGAGTATCCGTGAGCACCGGATTGACCGGTGGCAGAGGAGGAATCGATGCGGAGGCACACATGTATCGCGCTGGCGATGGTCGGTCCGCTCTGGTGGGCCATGTCGTCGATGACGCTGGGGGCGGAACCGGTGAAAGTCGCCGTCATGGACCAGCAACTCGTCATTGAGCGGTCCAAGGCGGGAAAACGGGCGTTGGAGGACCTGAATGCCTATCAGGCGACCAGACAGAAAATCATTAGCTCAGACGATCAGGAGCTGAAGGAACTGGAGCAGACGGTTCAGGATGCCAAACTCAGCGAGGCAGCCAAGCAGGAAAAGCAGAGTCAGTTCCAGGCGAAACTGGAAGCGTATCAGCGCCGTCTAGCGGACTTCAATCGGGAGATTCAGCAGAAGCAGCGAGAAATGGTGGCGGAATACACGAAAAAAGTCCAGGAGGCGGCTCAGGTGGTTGCGCAACGGGAAGGGTACGTTGCGGTCATCGATCGCGGCAACGAAGCCCTGATCCGGATCGTGATCTATTACCAGCGCGGGCTGGATGTGACGGATCAGGTGGTGAAGGAATTCGATAAGCTGAATAAGTAGCCGCAGGTAAGA
>JBEVJJ010000242.1:0-6685 GCA_040510255.1 Nitrospiraceae bacterium
TCCGGCCAGACCTGATTGGCCATCAACGCATGGAATACGATGAGGTTTGCGGCAAAGAAGGCATAGAGACCGAGCAGAAGTCCACCGCGGGCATACCGCCCGGACAACCATCCGAACAGTGGGGTGACAGCAATGAGCGTGACGAAGGTGGCCGTCATCATCCAGGGAAGATGCTGCACCCCGCCCTCTATCGCCATTTCATCCCGGACCGGTCGCAGGATGTAATACCCGCAAAGAAGACAAAAGAAGTAGGCAAAAGACCAGAGCAGGGGCAGGACTTCATCATCTTCGGCTTTGAGCAGTGATCTGAACCAACCCCGGTCCGACATTTCCCTCTCCTAATGCGGGGCGGAGTGTACCAGGTGTGCTTTCACCTACACGAGCAAAATTTGATAGAATGCCCGCCTCGTGGAGGACCTTGCCGATGACAGCCGACGAAGCCAGAGCCCACTACAACTACCTCTTGACCCTGTGTATCAGACGAGAGGAAGCCTTCGGCCCCTTGGCGCTCGCGTTTCTACGTGAACCGAATTTCGACAGGTTCGGTCTTACAACCGAGGAGCGTTTCACACTCTATACGGCCGTGGCAGAAGCCTTTGCCGCAGAGCCGAAGCGATACGTCTACAAGCTGGAGTACTTACAAAAGGCCGGAGAGTTGCTGCCGAATACCCGTTTTTGGGACCCGGACCTCGCGCGCCGGTTGCGACAGGACATTCAAAAAACAACCGCGGATTTGGAGATCTACACTCAGGCGATGCGTGTCCCTCGTGCACACGACGTCCATGCCCAACGCATGATCGTCGAGACGGACGCGCCCGAATATTTCCTTGACCTGGCCCAGAAGCGAGCCGCCGCCTACTATCAAGACAAATACCGGATGCCCGCGGACTCGAAGACGGCGCAACACTTCGGTGGATCACCGAAAAGGTTCGACCCCGACAATCCGGTCATTCAAAAGGAATATCCGGGGGCTTGTGCCCCATTCATGGCCGCCCGCACCAATGCGTTTCATCTCATGTTGCCATTTGACTTGAAAATCAGCCGGACTCCCGAGGAGCCCCTGGAGGCAGGGGTACGAATCTTCTACGCCAAGCTCGGCTACTCCTACCCGCTCCGGTACGAAATGGGAAAAATGTGCGGCTACCACGACGGACAGATGCTGGAGATCGCACTTGACGATCCACACCTCGTCTTCGTGTCAGCCTCTGCCCTTCGCGAACCGGAGTTCCGATATGTCCCGCCGGATCACCCGGCTGATATTCCGGCCGAGTTTGCTTATCCGGTCTCAGTCCTGAACATGATCGGATCACTCGGCCCATTCATCCAGGTCAGTTGCAAATTCAAAGTGTGGTTCGATGCGTCGGTCGTATCCTTACTCATTCAGGGCGCTCCCGACCTGGCGGAATACGGACTGCAGGGGGCCTGCGGATTGATGACACGTTCCTATGCGTCGGATCGCGTGGAAGCGTATGCCGAGTCCATCCGAGAACCGTGGCAGGACGGCCTCAGCTATAATTTTGTGAATTTGCACCTGGGCCTGTTGCCCGGCATTGACTCCGCAGTTGTCCCCTTCAATACCCCCATCTTTACCCTATACCCGGTACTGAATCGCCTGGCCTACCGATTCGAGTTGAAACCGGCATGATCGACCTCAGAAGCGACACCGTCACAAAGCCGTCTCCCGCCATGCGACAGGCCATGGCCTCGGCCGAGGTTGGTGACGATGTCTACGGCGAAGATCCTACCGTCAACCGCCTTCAGGACATGGGCGCTGCGCTGCTCGGCAAATCAGCCGCCCTGTTTGTTCCCACCGGAACAATGGGCAATCAGCTATCGATTCGAGCACAGGTGCCCCCTGGTCAGGAAGTCATCGTCGAGGGGAATTCGCATATCGTCCGCTATGAACAAGGTGCGGCTGGCGCACTAGCCGGGGTGCAGCTCCATTGGGTCTCGGCCGCCCGAGGAATCATGACCGCCGAGCTCGTCGAAGCCGCTGTACGCCCCCTGGATCCGCATACGATCCGCACCGGCCTGATTTGCATCGAGAACACGCACAACAGTGGGGGTGGGTCCGTGTATGCTCTATCCGTCATCGAGCGCATCAGAGCAGTGGCAAAGAAACATCGCATTCCGATGCATTTGGATGGGGCCCGGTTATGGAATGCGGTAACCGCCAGCGGTGTGTCCGCTGCCGAGTACGCTCGTCACTTTGAAACGGTCACGGTCTGCCTTTCAAAAGGACTCGGCGCGCCGGCCGGATCGCTCATTGCAACCGACAATCTCGATATCCTCGATCACATGCGACGTTTCCGTCGTATGTATGGAGGGGCGATGCGGCAGGCAGGCGTATTGGCTGCTGCCGGTATCTACGCACTCAACCATCACGTCGGACGCCTGCAAGAGGATCACGCCAATGCTCGACGTCTCGCTCACACGATTCAGAAAATCCCTTCGGTCTCGGTAAGTCTGGACGACGTGGAAACGAATATTGTGTTGTTTGACGTGATGGATGCCGGCCGTTCATCCGCTGAGATTATCGCCTCCTTGAAACGCGACGGTCTGTTGTTGAACGCCATCGGCAAGTCGACCTTCCGCGCCGTGACCCACCTCGACATTACGTCCAACGACATCGACCGCGCGGGCGAGATCTTGACCGACGTCCTTGGTAACTTGCAGGTCGCTCGTTGACAGGCTCTCTGCGCGATCTTTAGAATGCGAAAGTTGCAGTCGAACAAACTCGAATCTAACCGTGCAGGTCGTCTCATTCAAACAGATCAGCCGGATTCTTGAGCTCACAGACTCGTTGGGCCTCAATCGCGAATGGGTTGAGATTCCCCTGTCTCCGGAAGGCATGGGAACAGTCCGCGAGCTTTCCAATGGAAAGCTCGAAATTGTCGTAGCGGCCGATCAGCCGTTCGAAACTTGGCTGGCTTGCCTCAAGGATGAGATCGGTCGCGTTCACACTCCACCGACGGAATAGAGGCGTTACCTCATGATGGAATCTGAGACCGTTGCGTCCTCCTCCGGCCCAACAGGATCGCTTCCCACGGCGGCGGAACTACAGGCTGAATTGCTGGAAGTGCCCGCGCCACCCGAGCAACCTCCTCAAATCACGCCGCCCGGTTACGAAGATGCGCTGGCTATTGCGCTCAAATATGTCAAAGCCAAACGTGGTGGCGATCTGGCCGGGGTCATTCTGGTCGGGTCCGGGGCCCGACGGGCCGTTACGCGACACAGCGATATTGACCTCATTGTGCTGGTCAAGGGATCCGGAGATGGACATGAAATTGTCCGTGTCGCGGATCGTCTTGTTGATATCCGGTACGGCGGACACCTCTCCGTGTCGGAGCAGGTCGAAGATTCTTTGCGCCTGCCTCCTCTGCTGCGAAAGGGCCGAATCCTCTATGACCACGACGGCGTTGCTGCCAAATTGATTGAAAAGGCTGCTCATCGCTTCCGGCAAGGCCCTCCTCCCGCATCGATTAACGAACAGATCCGATTGAAGGCCGAATGTCTTCATTGGTTGAATAAGGCACACGACCTGGCCGACAAATCTGCCACCGCACAGTATCTCCTTCAAATTTTTTTCGATGAAACGATGACCGCCTTTTTCCGGGTGCGGGGACTCTGGCTCACCGCTCCCGTGGACGTATTACGGTTCATGGTCTCCCGTGATCCGGGTCTTGGAGACAGTGCGGATCGATTCCTGAGCGCACCGAATGTCATGGAGCAAATAGACGCTGGTCGCCGATTAGCCGATATTCTGTTCAAAGACATCCCGCAACCGGCACGCATCGACTGAGCAGAGGTCTTTGTGCAGTCTCCCGAGCCTCTGAATTACGACTCGTCTTCTTCGTTTATTCGATTCTGGCGCGACCTCCCCGCCCATGACGCATCATGAGCATCTAACGATGCCAGCCATTATTGAAGAAAGGGCTCATCATGGAGATTGGATTTATCGGGCTAGGCAAAATGGGTCTCAATATGGTTACTCGCCTACGGCGGGATCAACACCGGGTCGTCGTCTACGACCGGGCCCAAGAACCGATCAAGCAAGCCGAGACCCATGGATGTGTCGGCGCGTCATCCCTCAATGATCTGATCGCAAAGCTCGCTCCACCAAGAGCCGTATGGATCATGGTGCCGTCCGGAGCGCCGACCGAAGAAACCATCAAGGCTGTATCCGGCTCGATGCAGAGCGGTGATATCGTGATTGACGGAGGCAATACCCGATTTCACGACGATGTAAGACGCGCGGCCGAGTTAGGGAAGAAGGGCCTCCACTATATCGATGTGGGCACGAGCGGAGGCGTGTGGGGGCTTACGGTGGGATACTGTTTGATGATCGGGGGAGACCAGGACCAGGTCAATCGGTTAGCTCCCGTGTTTCAGACCTTGGCGCCTCAACAGGGTTGGGCTCACGTCGGCGGACATGGCGCCGGACACTACGTGAAGATGGTCCACAACGGGATCGAATACAGCATGATGCAGGGATATGCGGAGGGATTTGAGTTGATGTCGAAGACCGAGTATAAACTTGATCTCGCGCGCATCGCTGACTTGTGGATGCATGGCAGCGTGGTCCGTTCCTGGCTGTTGGAACTGGCAGCAGCCGCGCTCAAGGAAGATCCGAATCTGTCACACCTCAAAGGGTATGTGCAAGATTCCGGCGAGGGACGGTGGATGGTGTTGGATGCCATCGAAAAAGATGTTCCAGTTCCGACATTGACGACCGCCCTCTTCACGCGCTTTCGTTCTCGTCAGGAGGAATCGTTTGCCGAAAAAATGCTCGCCGCGTTGCGGAATGCTTTCGGTGGACACAGCGTCCGTCGCTGATCGTCTTCACATCTGTGACAGGACTGGCTGATGAGTACCTGGACGCCTCCGCTTGAGATTCTCCCTGAGCCTGAATCGGCCATTCCTGTGTCGCCCTGCACACTCGTGATTTTTGGTGGTTCGGGCGACCTCGCGCGACGCCGTCTGATTCCGGCACTCTATAATCTACAACTGGATGGTTTGCTTCCCTCCGAATTCGCTGTCATCGGCTTGGGGCGAAGATCCCTCACCGATCCGGACTTTCGTCGGATTGCGCGGGAAGGAGTGATCGCTCACTCCCGACAACCCCTCGTAGAAGCGATGTGGCGCCAGTTTGAGCAACATTTCTTCTATCTGTCCGGGGAGAATGAGGACGCTCAGACCTATGCCGCGCTGAAAGCACGCGCCGAAGAAATCGAGCGCACAATGCAACTGCCTGGGAATCGGATCTTCTACCTCAGCATCCCACCCAGTTCCATCACCGCGGTATGCGAAGGATTGGATCATGCGGGCCTGGCTGCGGATGCATCTGGCAGTCGGACCTATTCACGCATTATCGTGGAAAAACCGGTAGGACGAGACCTGGCCTCGGCTCGGCACATCAATGAAGTGATGGGCCGCGTATTCGATGAATCGCAGATCTTTCGAATCGATCATTATTTGGGGAAAGAAACCGTTCAGAACTTGATGGTGATCCGGTTCGCCAATAGTATTTTCGAACCGATCTGGAACAATAGACATATTGATCATGTCCAGATTACGGTGTGCGAGGCGGAGGGTCTCGGTAGTCGGGCCGCCTACTACGAGGAAGCCGGCGCGTTACGCGATATGATCCAGAACCATATGCTTCAGCTTCAGTGTCTCGTGGCGATGGAACCACCATATTCGCTCGAGCCGGATGTCGTCCGCAACGCCAAGATGGAAGTGTTACGCTGCCTTCGGCCCATCATTGGAGGTGATGTGGAGCGGTTCGTCGTCCGCGCGCAGTACACCGAGGGGGTCGCGAATGGAAAACCGGTCAAAGGGTATCGGCTGGAAAAGGGAGTCGATCCGAATTCAACGACAGAAACCTTCGTTGCGCTCAAGTGCTTCGTCGAAAACTGGCGCTGGTCGGGAGTGCCGTTCTATCTTCGGACCGGAAAAGCGCTGCCCAAGCGCGTCAGCGAAATTGCCGTGCAGTTCAAAGACATTCCTCACATCCTTTTCAATATGGCTCCCCAACGTTCCTTACCGGCCAATGTCCTGGTGCTTCGAATCCAACCAGACGAGGGCCTTTCCCTTCGCATCGTTTCCCGTGTTCCCGGCACCCGAACACAAACACATCCGGTCGAGATGGACTTTCACTACAGCGAGGTATTCGGCCGGCCTTCTCCTGAAGCCTATGAACGATTGTTGTTGGACGTGATGATTGGTGATGCCTCCCGCTTCATGCGTCGCGACGCCGTCGAAGCATCATGGGCATGGACCACCGACATTCTGAAGGGATGGGCAGCGCAACAACTCCGTCGGCTGCCGGAGTATCCAGCGGGCACATGGGGCCCCACGGAAGCTGATCATCTCATTCGAGGAGACGGGCGTGTGTGGCGCATGCTATAGGTACGGAGCAAGCTGTTGCCGGATGGCATCTTTTTTTCCTATCCCTCCGATGAATCGCTGAAAGCTTCCATGGTTGTACAGAGCCAAGGCAGGTAGACTCGAAATCTCGAGTTCGGCAGGGATTTGAAAGTTTTCCTCCACATTCATCTTGAGAATGAGCACGGAATTGACGAGGTCCTCTTGTAATGTTTCGAGCACGGTCATGAGTGCCAGACAGTGCCCGCATCCCGGTTGCCAGAATTCAACCAACACTGGGATGGCGGCGGCTTCGACC
>JBEVJJ010000243.1:0-13931 GCA_040510255.1 Nitrospiraceae bacterium
GTCGGCGAGCGGCTTGTTTTTTCCCCGTCCAATAAGACGGCCAACATCAAATCGATCGAGGAGTTCAACGTCGATCACGCTCGGGCGGAGGCGCATGCTGGACAATCAGTCGGGATCACGCTGGATGAACAGATCTTTGTCGAACGGGGAGAGGTTGCCTCACACCAAGATACTCTGCCGCTGGTTTCCTCAGTCTTTAGAGTCAATCTGTTCTGGCTGGGCAAACGCCCGCTTGAACGCGGCAGGAAGTATGGTATCCGCCTGACGACCCGTGAAATTGAGTGTGAAGTGGCCACGATCCATCGAATCATCGATACGACCGATCTCGATCAGCAACAGGGTGGGACCTCAGTTGGAAGAAATCAGGTGGCCGAGGTCACCTTGCGTACGAAAATGCCGATTGCCTTCGATCTTTCATCTTCCTTTGAATCGACCGGGCGATTCGTCCTCGTCGACGACTACGATATCGCCGGCGGAGGGATTGTCACAGAGTTCGGCCATGACGAACAGGAGTTTCTGCGCGAAGAAGCGCGCCAGCGTGATTTTGCCTGGCTACGGGGTGAAGTCACCAGCGAGGATCGGGCCAGACACTACGGACACCGGGCCGCCATCGTGCTGTTTACCGGCTCGGCCCAGACGGGGAAAACGTTTCTGGCGAGAAAAGTAGAATCCCTCTTGGTTGCGGATGGACGACATGCCTATTTACTGGATGGCGAGAATCTTCTCCATGGTCTTGATGCAGACCTGTCGGCTGCAAACGCCGTCGATGCAGCGGAGCGGATTCGTCGCTATGGAGAGGTCGCCCGGCTCCTGATTGATACGGGTTTGATTGTTGTTTCTACCAGTAAAACATTTGGAATTGCGTACCAGCAGATGGCTCAGATGATTCGCACGCTCGTCCATCCGGCGCCGGTGATCGCCGTGCATATGAGCCAATCTGACGAAGAGGCGCCGCAAGAGACCGATCTGCATTTCTCCGGACCCAAAGATTTTGATGGAGCCGGCCGGCAGATCATGGAGGAATTGAAGCGGCGGGGCGTCCTGGCCGAATCGATCGGGAACCGCCCGACGTTCCAGTATTCGATTTAGAAGCATCTCCGAGCGCATCCTGCCGGTTTGACTCTACAGAAATCCTTGTGATACCGTTTCTTTTCTTACTTTGTTCTCACTTGGGTGGATGATTATGGCAATGGCCGCCGAGAAGGATCTGAAAGCCATTCTGAGTAAACTCCAATACTCGGACGACGCAAAAGTGGTCCAACAGATCACTGACCAGATGCGTCAGGTTCAGGCCAGAATGGCCGGGGTAAAACAGAAGCTGGTTGTCATGAGCGGAAAGGGCGGCGTCGGGAAAAGCATGACGACCGTCAATCTGGCATTGGCATTTGCTCGACAGGGCGCCAGGGTCGGGGTACTGGACGTGGACTTGAACGGACCTTGTGTGCCCAGAATGTTGGGGATGCACGGTCGATCGCTCACCATGACCTCGGAGGGGGCTGTGCCGCCGGTTGGTCCACTCGGAGTCAAGGTCGCATCCATGGATTTTTTCCTGGACTCCGCCTCACCGGTGCGCTGGAAGGGGCCCATGGACCTAAGTCCTGTCTGGCTCGGACTCATGGAAATGAACGTGATTCGAGAGTTTCTCGCCGATGTGGTGTGGGGAGAACTCGATTATCTCCTCGCAGACCTCCCGCCTGGCGCAGCGGCCGACAAGCCTCCGGTGATTGCCGGTTTTATTCCTGATTTGGCCGGTGCGATCGTCGTGACGACTCCTTCCGAAGTCGCCTCGGACGTCGTACAGAAGTCAGTGACGTATGCCCGTGATATGGGGATCCGCGTTCTGGGGATTGTGGAAAACATGAGCCAGTACCGATGTCCGACGTGCGGATCAGAGCATGAATTGTTCGAGGGCAACACCGACGCCTTGTGCGAGGTGCTGGATCTCCCGTTGCTCGGGAGGATTCCTTTCGATCGCACGCTTGCCCGCACGTTCGACAAGGGAGAGCCCTTGCTCGACGCGGGATATCCTACCATTCAAAAGTACCAGGACATCGCCGGCCGGATTCAATCCTTATTGAACTACAAGAAAGTGTTGGCCGAAAAACTGTAGGCGCCGGTCCTAAAGGGGGACGTTATGAAATTTGTGTGTCTGAACTGCGAAACCTACATGAACTTCGAAAAGGTGGAAAAGCCGGGAGAAGGTTCTCTTGGTGTATTCTTTGGGTGCCCCTCCTGCCAGGCCAAATTCTCCATGGTGACCAATCCCGGTGAAACTCAGATGGTCGCCTCCCTCGGCGTGAAGCTGGGAGGTCGTCCTGCGGCTGCAGAGCCATTCGAGATGACGCGAGGCACCCTTAAGGATGAAGCCATGGCCGGACGTGGCGAGATGGCGGCGTATTTGAATGAAAAGATACAGGGAGGACAGCCGGCCGCTGCGCCCGAACCCGCTCATGCTGCTCCCACCACTCCTCATCCCGTTCGAGGAACGGCAAAAGAAGGCGAAAAGACGAGCGGGTGTCCATTTTCCGCGATGGTGGCCGAGATGGGATTGACGACATCGGGGAATCCCCAAAATGGCGGAGGACAGCCAGAGTTCACCTGGACACCTGATGCCCAGGAGAGGCTCAACCGGTTGCCATCATTCGTGAAGCCGATGGTGCAGGGTAGCGTTGAAACCTTTGCGCGCAAACAGGGGTACAAGAACATCACGCTCCAAGTCATGGATGATTCGAAAAACGATTCACCCAACGGAGTGGCGTGGACTCAGGATGCCGAGCATCGGCTCGACAATATTCCTGATTTTATCCGACCGATGGCCCGCCGTGAAATTGAGCGGCTCGCCAAGGAGCGCGGCCTCTCGACGATTACAGCCGAGGTCATGGATGAGGCAAAGGACAAGTTCATGAAATTTATGTGAAGCCTCACGCCGTGGACGAGACGGGTGCGAGGTCCATCCGGGGCGCGTTTCGGTCAAGTCGGTTCGATCCCTTTCCTCATCCCCACACAGGGCAACGAGAAACATGGTGCGTGTTCCTATTGTTGTGGCTTGTCGTGGTTTCGGCTGCGGGCACCATGGGGGCACCGTTGCAGGTGGCCGCAGAATCCGGGCACGATACGAGCGTGCGCGATCATCATGGGCGCGGTAGTTCAGCATCGACCTGGGAAGGATCTCCACAGGGGATCGCCTATTCCGAGTTCAATCATCATCTGGCCGGGGCATTCCTCCTGCTCATCGGCCTGAGTGAGTTCAGGGCAATCTGGGGTCTTCCCTTTCTCCTCTGGACGCGCCTGTTTCTTCCTGTGGGACTACTGGGAGCCGGCGTGTTCTTACTCATCTGGAGTGATCATGATGCCTGGCCGATCGGGTTGTTGACCTTCACGCAAACCTTCTTTGGATATGATCCGGAGATCTTGCAGCACAAAGCATTCGGGGTGTTGTCATTGGGTGTGGGTACGACGGAATTGCTCCGGAGGCTTGGACATATCGAAGGTCGCAGGTGGGCCGTGCCGCTGCCGCTGTTCGCGGTACTGGGTGGGCTCATGCTCTTCGGCCACATGCACGGGACACATCCCTCCGCCCATAGGATTCAGACTCATCATACGATCATGGGGCTTTTCGCGATGACGGCCGGTTCGTCGAAATTTGTCTCCAGTTGGTTGCGAGGAAGCCGATCGACGAATGTACCACAGAGTGACGCGATGACCATTCCTCGCTGGGATGTGGCATGGTCGGTGCTTATCCTCGCCATTGCGATCCAACTTCTCATCTATTCCGAATAGGCATTCGACCGGTTGCATCACTGCAAGCGATGCCCTTGTCGGCTCGTTGACACCCCTCTTCAGACTGTGTTAGCTGTAGCTCTTGCACACTTGCAAGAATGAATGAGCGATGGTGGTGGTATGCAGGTGTGTGCACCAATTAATTGATGTCGCTTTCGAACGGGAGTGATATGGGTGGCCACAGCCACTGGGCTACGATCAAACGGCATAAGTCGGCCCAGGACGCGAAACGTGGGAAGATTTTCACACGGATCATCCGAGAATTGACCATTGCCGCTCGGCAAGGTGGTGATCCTGATGGAAACCCGCGTCTACGACTGGCTGTCGCGAAGGCCAAGGAAGCCAACATGCCGGGTGACACGATGAAGAAGGCCATTCAGCGTGGAACCGGTGAATTGCCCGGCGTCACGTACGAAGAGTTCTCACTCGAGGCCTATGGTCCGGGAGGGACTGCCCTTCTGCTCGAGATTACCTCCGACAATCGCAACCGGACGGTCGCTGAAGTTCGGAACCTCCTGACGAAAAATGCCGGGAACATGGCGGAGGCAGGGGCAGTGGCGTGGCAGTTTCATAAAAAGGGCATTCTGGTCATCGAAAGGGGAAAGATCGATGAAGACCAACTCTTGTCGCTTGCCCTGGAAGCCGGAGCCGAAGACGTCAAGGTTACGGACAAGGCGTTCGAGGTCTTAACCAGTCCCCACGACTTCGAAGCGGTCAAGAAGGCTCTGAGCGATACCAATCTCGACTTCAGCCTTGCAGAGGTGAATTTTATTCCGCAGAATACGATTCGTCTCGAAGAAAGACCTGCCGAACAGATGCTCAAATTGATGGAAGTGCTTGATGAGCACGATGATGTTCAGAAGGTACATGCCAATTTCGATATCCCGGACGAGGTTATGGAAAAGATGGCTGCAGCAGCCAGGTAAAGCGGCCTCCAGTATGGCGGATGCGACGCAGCCCCGGCAGTTGACTCGCCTGACATGATCGCCTTATTGACGGGCCGTGTGGCCTTCAAGGCGCCCACCCACCTGACGCTCGATGTCCAAGGCGTGGGATATGAAGTCTTTATTCCCCTCAGCACCTATTACGCGCTCCCCGACCTTCAAGAAAACGTGGCTCTCCATGTCCACACGCATTTAAGAGAAGACGCCATACAGTTGTTCGGGTTTTTAACGGCGACTGAAAAGGAATCATTCCTTCTCCTCACAGCGGTGTCAGGTATCGGTCCAAAGCTGGCGTTGAGTGTCTTGTCCACCCTGCCGGTTCCGGATCTCATGTCGTCCATCCAAGCCGGTGACATTGAGAAACTGGCCACCGTGCCGGGGATCGGCAAGAAGTCCGCCGCGCGCATCGTGCTCGAACTCAAAGAGAAGGCGTCACGATTTCAGCTTCTTCCAGGGTCGGGAACGATGGTCGCATCCTCCACGGTTCGGAATCCCGTGTTTGAGGACGCTCTTTCAGCGCTCGTCAATCTTGGATATCGCGCGCAAGATGTGAAAGAGGTGCTCAAACACCTGTCGAATGACGCGCGCCCGGCGTTGGCATTGCAAGATGTGATTCGCGAAGCACTGAAGGAGTTGGCACGGAGGTGAGCATCATGAGCACGATGGTCCTTGTTGTACCGAAGGGACGAGGAAGAGTAACCGGATGGCGGGAATTTCTACGGGTCATCCTTGTCATCATGTCCATAATGGTTGGCATCGGCAGTGATCATGCCAGCAGCGCTGAGCAAGCGGATGAAGTGAAGACCATACGAAAAACCTGTGGTAGCTGCCCCGATGGATATGCCACGACCGGGGTCGTGGATGCGCCGGAAGTGTGCAAGGATGGGGATTCCACCTTGGTCCAATGTGTTCCGCTAGGGGCATCTATGCTGGCCGTTTGCGGTCCGTGCCCGGATACCTATACGGAGATCGGGCGATCAAACGTTCCCGCCCGCTGCGGCGGAAAAGATGGCGGACTGCTGTCACAATGCCAGTCGCAGCAGGCAGGCACCACATTGCCTGATCCCAGTCAGGGTGGCGTGGTGTGTCCTCCGAACTGCGGATCGATGGGTGTGCCGGGGCAAGGCGCCACGCCGCCGCCTCCAAAATTCAGGCCGGCTCCCGAGACTAAATAACAAACCTGTCGTCAAGAAGTCCCCTGTATGTCTGATCGTATGATGGCCAATCACGTGTCAGATGAGGACCCAGGTCTCGACGCCGCATTGCGTCCCCACACGCTGGATGAATACGTTGGTCAAGAGCGAATGAAGGATTCATTGCGGATCTGCATCGAGGCAGCCAAGCGTCGTGGTGAATCTCTCGACCATGCCATCTTTTACGGACCCCCTGGACTAGGGAAAACAACGATTGCCCATATCATCGCCCGAGAAATGGGTGTCGCGATCCGATCGACCTCTGGTCTTGTGCTCAACCACGCGGGCGATCTTGCCGCCATTCTCAGCAACATGCAAGAACGGGATGTTCTGTTCATCGATGAAATTCATCGTCTGCCCGCTTCGGTCGAAGAGGCCCTCTATCCCGTCATGGAAGACTACCAATTGGACCTCGTGATTGGACAAGGTCCGTCCGCCCGCACAATCAAGCTGGATTTGCCTCAGTTTACCCTGGTTGGAGCGACCACCAAAGCCGGGGCGCTGACGTCGCCGTTACGCGACCGCTTCGGGCTCGTTCATCGATTGGAATTCTATGCTCCAGGCGAACTGGAGGCGATCGTGATCCGATCCGCCTCGCTGTTGAATGTGGGGATTGACCTGGAGGGAGCGACAGAAATTGCTCGACGTGCCAGGGGAACTCCCCGTATCGTCAATCGGTTGATCCGGAGAACGAGGGATTATGCGCAGGTCAAGGCGGAAGGGCACGTGACCAGAATGGTTGCTGAAGCTGCGTTGACCTGGCTCGGTGTCGATAGCGCAGGTTTTGACGAAATGGATCGCAAGATTCTTCTCACCGTCATGGACAAGTTTGGCGGAGGCCCTGTCGGCATCGAATCTCTCGCTGCTGCGGTACAGGAGGATAAGGGCACGCTTGAGGATGTCTATGAACCCTACTTGATTCAAGCGGGTGTGCTGGAACGAACTGGGCGCGGCAGGCAGGTGACGCGATTGGCATACGATCACTTCAAGAAAACCAAAGATCTTCTGTCTTTCTCCGGCGAAGCATAGAACTCTCCAAGTCGTTGAATCCGCTGGGCTATCATTGCAAATTGCGACATGGTTCCTGTAAGATGTTCGCTTGGCCTTCCGTCAGATGAGGATATGCTGCCAGGAAGAACTCCTGTCCTGGTCCAGGGGCTCCGCGAAAGGGAGCAGTCCTAAATCATGTCAAAGGACTTGCAGGACTACCGGCAGGAGATCGACCGTATCGACGACGAACTCCTCCGTCTACTGAATGAACGCTCAAAAAGCGTTATCGAAATAGGAAAACTCAAGAAGCTGAAGGACTCCGAGGCCCATTTGCACACGCCGGCGAGGGAAGCGGAGATCATCGAACGCCTCACGAAGCGCAACACCGGTCCGTTCCCCACGGACGCCATCCGGCCACTCTACCGGGAGATCATGTCCGCCTCTCTCTCATTGGAAGGCCCGCAAAAAGTTGCCTATCTTGGGCCTCGAGCGACCTTTACCCATATGGCCTGCATGCAGAAGTTCGGAGCTTCCGCCCAATACGTACCCGTCAATAGCATTAAGGAAGTGTTCAGCGAAGTGGAGCGTGGGCGCGCAAACTTTGGGGTTGTTCCGATCGAGAACACGACGGAAGGAGTCGTGAACTATACCCTCGACATGTTCATAGACTCAAACCTTCTCATCTATGGAGAGGTGCTTCAAGAAGTTGCGCACCATCTTCTTTCGAAGAGCGGAGTGATCGCGGATATCAAAAAACTCTATTCCCATCCCCATGCCATTGCGCAATGTCGCAACTGGCTGGAAACGAACCTTCCCCACGTGGCGGTGTCTGAAGTAGCCAGTACGGCTCGTGCGGCAGAGTTGTGCCTTGACGAGCCGTCGGCTGCAGCCATTGCATCAGAACTGGCCTCGCAACTGTATGGGCTAAAAGTCATTACCGCTCGCATTGAGGACAATATGAACAATTTCACCCGCTTTTTGGTCCTCTCGCAAAAGCCGCCTGAGCGGACTGGTCGGGACAAGACTTCCCTGATGCTGTCGATCAAAGACAAAGTTGGCGCACTGTATGATCTTTTGCGGCCGTTCGCCTCGTACGGGCTGAACATGACCAAGATAGAATCGCGACCCTCCCGCCGCAAGGCCTGGGAGTATCTGTTCTTTGTGGATATTGAAGGCCATATGGATGAAGAGAAACTCAAGAAGGCGATGGAAGAGGTCAAGAGCCGGTGTCTGTTCATGAAAATTCTGGGGTCATACCCGGCGCACAATTGAGGCTATGACGTTGAACGTCCATCCAGACATCCTCTTGTTGACGCCTTACGTTCCGGGCAAGCCCATCGAAGAGCTCCAGCGGGAGTTTGGCTTGTCACGCGTGGTGAAGCTCGCATCCAATGAAAACCCGATTGGGCCGTCACCCAAGGCCCTGGCGGTGCTGGGGGAGGCCGCATCCACTTTGAACCGGTACCCCGACGGTGGCGGGCATCAACTTCGATCGGCTCTGGCTGACAGATGGAAAGTCGGCCTAGATCAGGTGATCCTGGGAAACGGATCCGATGAAATTCTGGGATTGCTGGCCCGAACATTTCTCGCGCCCGGCGACGAGGCCGTCATGGCCGATCACACGTTCGTGATCTATAAGATGGAAGTACGTGCTGCGCATGGCGTGGCGATCGAAGTTCCCCTTCGGCGTGGATGGCATGACCTGGCTGCGATGACCGAGGCCATCACTGAGAGGACCAAGCTCCTATTCATTTGTAATCCGAACAATCCTACCGGCACAGCTGTCGGAAAAGATGACATTGGAAGGCTGATGGAGAGGGTGCCCGACCACGTGCTGGTGGTGTTCGACGAAGCCTACTACGAATATGTCCGCCTTTCGGACTTTCCGGATACGATCGCCTTTGTGAAACAGGGCCGGAATGCCATCGTGTTAAGAACCTTTTCAAAGATCTATGGCCTGGCAGGGCTCAGAATTGGCTACGGACTGACGACACCGGAGATCACGAATTACTTGAACCGCCTTCGCCCGCCCTTCAACGCGAATAGCTTGGCACAGCGTGCGGCCCTTGCCGCGCTGGAGGATGAGGACCATCTCGCGCACAGTCGGACGCTCAACACAACCGAAATGGAAAAGGTCCGAACAGGGTTGGAAAGGTTAGGACTACAGCCGTTGCCGAGTGAAGCAAATTTTCTTTATTTTGATGCCGGAAGAGACGGACGCCAGCTCTTCACCGCCTTGCTCCATGAGGGAATCATTATCCGTCATATTGAGGGGCGCATGCTGCGGGTGACGATTGGGTTGCCCGAGGAGAACCAACTTTTCCTAGCCGCATTGCAGAGAGTCATGCGCGTCTAGATCTGCGGGAAAGAGAGCACTTGCCATGATTATTGTCTTGCGGCCTGAAGCCAGTGAAAGGGAGGTCGATCACATCATCGACCGATTGCGGGAGCTTGGTCTGAAGTCGCACATTTCGACGGGACAGGAACGGACCATCATCGGTGTGATCGGCGATGATCGCATTCTACAGAACCAGCCGCTGACCGCCCTGCCGGGTGTCGAGAGCGTGCTTCCGATCCTGGCTCCCTGGAAGCTCGTGAGCCGGGAATTCAAAAAGGACAATACCATCATCGATGTCAACGGCGTGAAAATCGGCGACACGAAGATCACGATCATGGCCGGTCCCTGCGCGGTGGAACGCTTGGAATTGACGGTGGGTATCGCGCACGAGGTAAAGTCCGCAGGAGCGACCGTCTTGCGGGGCGGTGCGTATAAGCCTCGAACATCACCGTACTCATTCCAAGGATTGGGGCGGGAAGGTCTGGATTACCTGCTCGAAGCGCGCAAGCAAACGGGTCTGCCTGTCGTCAGCGAGATTTTGGATACGAGAGACATCGAATTGTTCCTTGAGAAAGCGGATATTATTCAAATCGGCGCCAGAAATATGCAAAATTTTGAGCTTCTGAAAGAAGTGGGTGCCTATGATAAGCCGGTCTTGTTAAAGCGTGGCTTGTCGGCCACGATTAAGGAGTTTCTCCTATCCGCGGAGTACATCATGTCGCGGGGGAATCGGAACGTGATGTTATGTGAGCGGGGCATCCGTACATTCGAGACGCAGTATAGGAATACGTTGGATCTTGCCGCGATCCCAACCTTGAAAGAGTTGTCCCATCTGCCGGTCATCGTCGATCCCAGCCATGCCACAGGCAGGTGGAATCTGGTCGATCCGATGTCGAAAGCCGCCGTTGCGGCCGGGGCGGACGGCTTGCTCATTGAAGTCCATTCCAATCCTGAGTGCGCGTTGTGTGACGGAGAGGAATCGATCAGGCCCACCAAGTTCAAGGAACTCATGAAAGACCTCAGGAAAATCGCGGCAGCTGTAGACCGGAGTGTGTGATGGTGAGGAGAGAGACATCGTGAACAGGCACTTCAACGTTCCGATGCGAATGTGAACGATCGAGATGACGCCTTATTTTCAGCGAGTCGCAATTATCGGCGTGGGCTTAATCGGAGGGTCGCTCGGAATGATCCTCCGGCGACAACACCTAGCCGATGAAGTCGTTGGCATCGGGCGTCGGGTCGAAAGCCTGAAGCTGGCCGTCGAACTGGGCGCGGTCGATCGGTATGTGTCCGACCCCAAGGATGGCGTGCAGAGTGCAGATTTGGTTGTCCTGGCGACACCTGTCGATACGTACGAGCATCATTTGCGTGATTGGGTGTCCCATCTTCGGCCCGGAACGATAGTGAGCGATGTCGGGAGTGTGAAGGGTGCCTTGGTAGAACGGGTGGAAGAGTTACTGCCGAAAGGCATTCGTTTTGTCGGCGCCCACCCGATTGCCGGGAAGGAAAAAACGGGGGTGGCCGCAGCGTCGGACCAGCTGTTTCGGGGGGCACGATGCGTGGTTACCCCGACCCGCTCGACGGATGTCCAGGCCTTGGCCATGGTGAAGGCTGTATGGGAAACTGCCGGATCGATTGTTTTGGAGATGGATCCGCACCTCCACGACAAGATTCTCGGAGCGGTCAGTCATTTGCCGCATGTGGTGGCGTTTGCGCTGATGAACGCACTGGCCGAAGTCAGGGATTACGGGATCCCTGAACTGGATATCGCCGGTCATTCCGGTGGAGGGTTGCGAGACACTACCAGAATTGCCGCCAGTTCTCCCGAAATGTGGCGAGATATTTTCTTGTGGAATAGAGATAATGTGGTGTCGTTCATTGAAACGTACGAGCGGCAATTAGCCGAACTCAAGCGATACATTCGTGCCGGCGATGTTGCGGGGGTGGAGAAAGCCCTCGAACGTGCGAGACGGGAACGGCAACTGCTGGACCATGGATCCCGTGGACCGGCTTGATCGGCTATGACGACCCTCACGATCACACCGGGTGGCCCTCTTAGGGGAACCATTTCTATCCCGGGTGATAAGTCCATTACACATCGCGCGATCATCTTGAGTGCGCTCGGCGACGGTCCCACTCCGATCACTGGGTACTGTAGAGGAGAAGACTGTCTCAATACGATACGAGCGTTCAGGGCGCTCGGTGTGCGGGTCGATGAAACCGAGCGTCAGCTCACTGTGCACGGGAAAGGGATGTGGGGGCTTGGCGAAGCGAATGGCCCAGTCGATTGCGGAAATTCAGGCACAGGGATTCGTTTGTTGACGGGCCTGTTGGCGGGACAGGATTTCTTCACCGTCCTGACCGGCGACCATTCGATCCGGCGACGGCCTATGGGGCGCGTCGTGAAACCCCTACGTGATATGGGGGCTGTCATCGCCGGACGTAAGGGTGGGGAATTGGCCCCTCTCGCGATCACCGGGTCCAAGTTGCGGGGGATCATCTATCACACTCCGGTTGCCAGTGCCCAGATCAAATCCGCCCTCCTGCTTGCTTCTCTCTATGCGGAAGGAGCGACGAGTGTCATCGAGCCCCAACTGTCACGTGACCATACGGAGCGATTGTTTGAGTACCTCGGGATTCCTCTCGTACGAGAAGGTTTGTCGGTATCTGTTGAAGGCCGTCCGTCTATTCGGTGGGGGCGCAAAGAAATCGCGGTTGCAGGAGATTTTTCAGCCGCAGCGTTCTTCATGGTAGGTGCGACGATTGTGCCCGGCTCCGACGTGATGATCTCCGGAGTGGGAATCAACCCCACTCGAATTGGTCTTCTGCATGTGCTGAAGAAGATGGGTGCCGACATTACTCATATGAATCAACGCGAGCAAGGCGGAGAACCGGTCGCGGATCTTAGAATCAGGTCAGCCTCTCTAAGGGGCGTGACCATCGCGAGGGATGAAATCCCACAGACCATCGACGAATTCCCTATCTTCTGTGTGGCAGCCGCGGTGGCCAACGGGCGATCTGAAATTTCCGGAGCCGAGGAGCTCCGGGTGAAAGAGAGCGACAGAATTGCGACCATGGCTGGTGAATTGCGGGCCATGGGCGCGCACATCACCGAGAAACCAGACGGGGCGATTATCGAGGGTCTGGGGAGGGGTAACCGGAACGGGTCTCTGGAGGGTGCGCGTTGCACCAGCCGTGGTGATCATCGCGTGGCCATGTCCATGGCAGTTGGCGCGCTGACCGCGGAGCATCCTACACCAATCGATGATGCGGAATGCATTGACACGTCGTTCCCTGATTTCCATGACAAGCTATTGACTTTGTTGGGGAAATGATCGAAGAGGCTGGAGCGTTGACCGCATCGACCAAGAAAAATGGCGAACGGAGCTTCATCATCGCGATTGATGGTCCTGCGGGAGCAGGGAAAAGCACGGTTGCGAAATTGCTCGCATCGCGATTGGGATACTTGTATCTTGACACCGGCGCCTTGTATCGTGCCATCGCGTGGAAGGTGACTTCGACGGGTACGGACCCGGAAGATTCTATCGCCGTCGCTGCCCTGTTGCCGCCCACCAGCCTTCATATGGAGTGTGCAGGCGATCGCGCCAAAGTCTATGTAGACGGACAAGATGTCTCGGAAGAACTCAGAACGCCCGCGGTGAGTGAGGTCGCGTCTATCGTCTCCGCCATTCCCGCTGTACGGGAATGGCTTCTGCCGGTGCAACGTCAGATCGGAGCCCCGGGTGGGGTCGTTGCTGAAGGACGGGACATTGGAACAAAAGTGTTCCCGACAGCACACGTAAAGTTTTTCCTGGAAGCCGATCAGGAAGTCCGCGCGACGAGGCGACATCGTCAATTTGTTGCAGCCGGCCATGCCGTGCAATTGGAGCAGACAAGACGGGACTTATCAGGTCGTGACGCTCGAGACCGGACACGGGAAGTTGCGCCACTTGCGCCGGCACACGATGCTCAACGGATTGACACGTCGACGATGCCCGCTGAAGAGGTCGTCGAGCACATGCTTGCAGTGATAGCGGCGAAGTGGTGAGTTCAGCGATTTATGGGTTTCTTTGGTTGTTTTGTCGGGTACTTGGCTGGATATGCTTTCGGTACAAGGCAGTTGGAATGGTGCCCCGCACAGGCGGAGTGCTCATCGCATCGAATCATGCGAGTTTTTTGGATATTCCCCTGTTGGGTTGCGGGATCATGCGGCGGGTATGGTTTCTCGGACGGCATGACCTCTTCCCCATTCCGTTCTTGAACGGGATGCTGCAGTGGCTCGGATGGATTCCTTTACGTGTCGGACGCCTGGATCGTGCGGCGTTCGGGAAGGCAGTCAGCTTGATCAAAGAGGGTAAGGCGGTCGCTATTTTCCCTGAAGGGACACGTTCTTCAAATGGAGTATTACGACCCGGCAAGCCCGGTATCGGGCTCATCGTCCAGCAAACTGGTTGTTCGGTTGTCCCTGCCTATGTCAGTGGGACATACGAAGCGTTACCCGTCGGTGCCTTCTGGCCTAAATTTCCTCGCGTGACGGTGACCTACGGCGAACCACTGGATTTCTCGGCCGAACTCCAGCGAATAGAAGGCAAAGCGTTTTACCAACACGTGAGTCGAGCTGTGATGGCCAAAATAGCGGACCTCGGTCATGTTGCGGCGCCCGGCCATCATCCCGGACAAACCGGT
>JBEVJJ010000244.1:0-3533 GCA_040510255.1 Nitrospiraceae bacterium
CGGGGAAGTCCGGTCGGTGTGGCTGCTCGCTGAAATAATTCATGACCCATGACTCCCACAAGGACCCCCAGCAGCGCAGAATCGCCTGTGGTATTTCCTCCCTGGCCACGCCAAGTTCAGTTCGATAAAGCCCGGCAAAGCTCGCTCCTTGCAAGTCTTCAGAGGTCCCGGAGGAACGCACGGCCCATCGCGAATCAGGCGCAAGAGGAGCCCGACCAAGTTCATTCTGTAAATCAGTCAGCAATTCCCATGGCCAGGAGGCGGAGAGGATCTTTGTCTTCATCGAGCCAAGAACCATCGAACGTTCGTTTGGAGGCAGCGCATACACTCTTCTCCACTGTTCACTCTCAATGCCCGTATGATGCAAAAATTCTTGGTAGGTCGCAGCCGTCAGACAGAACCCAGGGGGAACCGAGAATCCGCCACGGAGCAATCGCGCAAGCCCCACGGCCTTTCCTCCGACCATGGACAGGTCGAGACATGCCTCCAATGGAAGAATGCGCGGAGATTTCATATCTGGAGGATAGTATCTAGAGAGCCAGAAGCAGGTAAAGGTCGTTCACGTTGGTCCCGGTGGGACCGGTCACAATGTGGCCACCGGCCTTGCCAAATAAGTGATAGGCATTATTCTCGAGCAGCACTCGCTCGGGCTGCAAGCCTTTCCTCCTTGCGCGAGTCACCGTCTCCCCATCTGCAATGGCTCCGGCGACATTGGTCGGACCATCCGATCCATCCGTTGCAAATCCGGCAATCCATACATCTCGGAGGCCTTGAATCTCCAAGGCAGCGGCGAGTGCGAATTCCTGGGCCCGTCCTCCACGTCCGCCTCCACGCACCGTCACTGTCAGCTCGCCACCTGCTACCAGGCAACAGGGGCGCCGCAGCGGCCGCTCTTTGCTCACGAGTTCGCGCGCCAGCGCCCCAAACACTTTGGCCACCTCTCTTGCTTCACCAGTCAAGGTTGACGTGATCACCATGGTGCGCAACCCTTCGTGAACTGCGGTGCGTGCGGCTGTCTCCACGGCGGCTTCATTGTTCCCAAGGAGGTGGTGCTGCACTCGCTTGAAGATGGCCGACCCCGATCCAGGGGTCTCCCGTGCTTTTCGACGCAACCCTTGTTGAACATGCCGCCGCACGGCGATCGGCAGGCTTCTACCTAGCCTGTATTTTTGAACGATAGTCCAAGCATCACGGAACGTCGTTTCGTCGGGAGCGGTCGGACCTGAACCGATGGTCCCAAGATCATTGCCGATCACATCGGAAAGGATTAAGGTCAGCACTCGTGCCTGCGTGAGGGCAGCCAGTTGACCACCCTTGAGGGTCGAAAGGTGTTTACGGACCGCATTGATCTCGTGGATCGTGGCTCCGCTTTTCAGCAACAACTGAGTAGTTTTCTGTTTGTCTTCCAGAGATAACCCTGGCGCAGGCGCGGGAAGCAGGCTTGAGGCCCCCCCCGACAGAAGCACGATCACCAAATCGTGCCTCGTAAGCCCGCGCACGAGCGCCTGCAGATGCTGAGCGGCTTGCAACCCTGCCCGGTCAGGAACAGGATGGCCGGCTTCCATCACATGAATGCTTCTTGTCGGTGTCGCATGCCCGTATTTCGTGACGACCAGACCTGTCTCAAGGCGATGTCCCAGGACATGCTCCAGCGCCTGCGCCATACGAGCAGATGCCTTTCCCGCTCCAACGGCTACGATGCGGCGATATTCAGCCAACGGATACCGGGTACCACCAACGACGAGGCGATTGTTTCGAATCGTGACCTGCTGAAGAATGGAGGTACGGGGATCCACAGCCCTCAGTCCGGCCTTGAAGAGCCGGTTGAAGATGGCTCGGGGGCGGGGCTGAGACATGCGAATGTGCATGCGATGAGCTATGGAGTCTTTTCTTGCTTCAAGCAGCGATTCGGGCAGGTCTGGCGAGGCACTTTAACTTGGTAGGTTCCCTTTGGCAAGAATTCTTTAGTGAATTCCGGATTGAGCATTTTCAGTTCCAGAAAGTAGGTGCCAAACTCTTGTGCGATCGCAGTCAGGTGGCGCTGCGATTCTTTGATCGTGATGGTCACCGTTTCAGTTTCTAACGGAGTGTAGAGATCCTTTTTCGTCAGCCCCAGGTACTTTTCAGGTTGGGAATAGATTTCTTTTGCCGCGATGATGCGGGGAACGTACCGCATGGTTTCACGCGGGCCATGCATTTTCCAATAGTCGGCGACTTTCTGCTCCTTCATCAACTTTCGCACGCGGTCTTCTCCCGCGTTGTAAGACGCCATTGCCACAAACCAGTCTCCCTGTTGAAAGTCCCGCAGATACCGGAGATACTTGATGGCGGCGTCGGTGGACATCTCAAGATTCCGCCGTTCGTCCAGCCATCGATCACTGTGCAACTTGTATCGGCGCCCTGTGGAATTGATGAATTGCCATGGACCTGAAGCTTTGGCCCGGGAATAGGCTGCTGCGATACATTTGCTCTCGACGAGCAACATGAATTTGAGGTCGTCCGGCAGACCCGCTTCGGCCAATTGCTTTTCAGCCGGAGCAAAGCAACGACCTGTCCGTTTCGCCAAAATGATGCTCTCGCCCTGATCTTCGAGAAATTGATAGAACTCGTATTCAATCCGTTCCCGCACCTGCCAATTGTCCAGTGGCACAGGCTGTCCTGCAAAGATGAGCTTCTCCGGCAGTTTGAACGAACTGAGAAAGAATCGTTCGCCTTCTCTCTTGATCTCAGGAAGAATGACCAAGCGATCTTCGAGGTCGGCAGCGGCATCCGGACTCCCCAGTACGGGGACTGTCCCCTGCTCGCCGTTTTGGCTCATAGGTTGGTTTTCGCGTTGTGCAGATCCACTGGGATGGCCTTTCGAGTCACTACCGGCGTCGGTTCTGCCAGCGGACAGGGGGAGCAGGATCTGAGTGACAAGCAGCAGCACGGTCAACACGCTGGCGGCAAGTCTGGGCATCGTGAGGATCCTCTCTACGTAATCTCAGTGGCCATGCTATCAGCAGAGGATGGAGGCGACAAGCATGAACACCTTTTCGAACCGTGATACACTGGTTCGCCATGCACGCTCTTCCCGTGCTCAATGACACCATCATCGCTTGTACGCGTTGTCCTCGGCTCGTGTCTCATCGAGAGGCGGTGGCCAGGACGAAGAGACGACAATTTCAGGATTGGACCTACTGGGGGCGCCCGGTCCCGGGCTTCGGTGACCCATTCGCTCAGTTGTATGTCTTGGGATTGGCGCCGGCGGCGCATGGAGGGAACAGAACGGGGAGAATGTTTACGGGCGATCGCAGTGGAGATTGGTTGTATGAAGCGCTCCATCGGTTCGGATTTGCGAACCAGCCAACTTCTAACCACCTGCATGATGGATTGCAGTTATCGAATTGTTATATCGGGACGGCTGTTCGGTGCGCACCTCCGGACAACAAGCCTTTTCCGCCGGAATTTCAAGCCTGTCGCCCCTATGTGGTTAAAGAACTCGAGTACCTCACGTCCGTCCGTGCAGTCATTACACTGGGACGTATCGCATT
>JBEVJJ010000245.1:0-13828 GCA_040510255.1 Nitrospiraceae bacterium
GCGCTCGATGGGACAAAGTATCGCGAGTGGTAGGGGGCGATGGACAGAGCAGCGGGGCTTCACCATCATCGAACTGATGATCGTGGTGACGATCGTAGGAATTTTGGCCACCTTGGCGGTCCCCTCCTATCAGAGCGCCGTGGTGAAAGCCAAAGAAGGTGCGTTGCGGCAGGATCTCTTTTCGATACGCGATGTGATCGATCAGCATCGCGCCGACAAGGGTAAGTACCCGGAAACGCTTGTCGCGCTGGTCTCTGCCGGCTACCTCAGAAAGGTCCCATTCGATCCTCTGACTGGGTCCGCCGATACGTGGCAAGAGATGTCGGATCCGGCAGAAGAAGGGATTTCAGACGTGTTTTCCGGCTCTGATCGGGTGGGAACGAACGGGATTCCGTATAATCAATGGTAGTGGTCAGATAACTCATCATTGTCCGACAGGATAGCCGAGTGAAGCAATTCGGGATGGGCACCAATGGGTTGCGGATGCTGCTTGCCGGAGCAGTATTTGCTGCATGGTCCTTCGGATGTGCCCGTCTGGAGCCGATGATCGAACCAGAAGTGTCCGACCTTCAAGTGACTGTGGACTCGCTCAGGAGCGCCGTGCGCGACGCACAGCGAACGGTTTCAGACTTGCGGATTGAACTGGAGGACCGTCGGAAAGAACTGGCCGATGCGCAGGTGGGGCGTGCTCAGCTGCAAGGGATGTTGCGGGAGGCAGAACGCCGGTTGCTTGATGCGCGGCATATCATTGACTTGCAGCGGGAGGAACTAGCGTCGGCTCGTGTGGAGCGAGAACACGTAGCACAATCTGGACGTCGATTGCATAGTCGTATGCGTCAGTTGGAGAACCTCCTGCCGCACGATCGCAAGCAAGTGGCTCCGACCGGTGAAATGGCGCCGGCTGCGTATGCTCCTCACGAATCTCCCCAGATCACCACAATCCCGATGTCGGTACCTCAATCCGTCCCCTCGAACGCCTCGGGCACGGCCATGTCGGCGGATACGTTCATGCCAAAAGAATTATCGGCTGCCGAATACAACACCTCCGCGCATGTCGGGAATCAGCGAACCGTTATCGTCCGGGAGGGAGAGACACTTTGGCGTTTAGCGCGCAGGCACAAAGTGGATCTCGAGGAACTCAAAAGAATCAACGGGATGACAGACAACCGCATCGTCACGGGATCGACCCTGCGATTACCTGAAACCCGCTCTTCGCTCCGATTTCGCGCCTCCTCAACGGCAGAGGTCAGACCGTAATTGCGCGATCAATGACAACTCCCTCATGATCTGATTTCGCGAAAATGCCAATGTTTGCATACAGGGCCGCCCGCGCTGATGGGACCACGTTTGATGGCCACATCGAAGGTGATGACGAGCAACTCGTCCGTACCAAACTGGAAGCCGACGGGCTGTTCGTCTTCCGGGTATCGCGACAAGGCGGGCGTACCTTCTCTCCAACTCTGTCGCTGGCGGCATGGCATAGGCTTCCGATGCAGGAGTTCATGGTTTTCAATCAGGAACTATTGGCTCTCGTGAAGGCCGGACTTCCGGTGTTACGCGTATGGGATCTGCTCATCGAACGGACTCAACGTGCTGCCTTCCGTGAGGCGCTGCAGGGAGTTCGCCAAGATATCAGGGGCGGCGCATCAGCGTCGGAAGCATTGGCGAGACATCCACAATATTTCACCGATCTCTACCTGGCGACCATTCGTGCGGGAGAACAGGCTGGAAATCTTCCTGAAGTGCTTCAACGGTATATCGTGTACCTCAAACTTATGATCGGGCTTCGACAGAAAGTCACGAAAGCTCTGGCTTATCCGGCCTTCCTTATCATCGTGGGAGTCGCGGTGGTCGGATTCCTCCTGAGTTATGTGATTCCAACCTTCGTGTCGGTATATGGAGAATCGGCTCGATCCCTACCGACCGCCACCCGAGTGCTGATTAGTTTGATCCACATTGGACAAGCGCATCTCATTCCGGTCATGATCATCTTGGGAATCCTCCTAATAGCCGGGCGGTCCTGGTATCGCACAGCCGGTGGCCGGTTCACCGTCGACCGCCAACTCCTTCGGATGCCCGTCATCGGCCCGATTCTTGTCAAGCACCACACGATTCAATTCACCAGGACAATGGCAACGGTGTTATCCGGAGGCACACCCCTCGTTGATGCACTGGAAATTTCACGAGGAGCCATATCGAACCGGTCTGTTTCACGCGGCCTTGCGACGGCTGCAACTGAGATTCGTGAAGGTAGTACGCTGGCATCTGCGCTGGAACGTCCGCAGATTCTCCCTAAACTTGCGATCGAAATGTTGTCAGTCGGTGAGGAAACCGGTTCATTGGAACCGATGTTACGGGATATCGCAGAGTTTTATGATGGAGACCTCGATGTTCGCTTGACCCAGTTGACCACATGGATTGAACCGGTGTTATTACTGGTCATGGGGATCGTGGTGGGAGGAATTGTCATCATCATGTACCTGCCGATCTTTCAAATGGCCGAGACGATTCAGTGAGATCAATGATCAGATTGTTTGTGTTACACGACACGGACTAAGCCAAGGCCTATCCATGCAGCGCCACTTTGCTCGTCCTTCATTGGCCGACGTCTTTATTCGGCAAGGGATTCTTCCCAAGCGGGTCGTCGACCAGGTCTTGGCACGTCTTGGAGGAAGCATCGCCGCCCTGGGCCCGACGCTCCTCGCGGAAGGCACGATCTCAGAACAGCAGTTGGGGCAGGCTCTCGCCGCCCAATATGGTCTGCCCTATGATCCACTGATCGGTTATCGAGTCGATCAAGAATTCTACAGCACCATTTCGGTGAAATTGATGCGTCGCCATCCGTTCGTTCCCTTAACCGAGTCCGACGGTATTCTCACCATTGCCCTTCCAGACCCCGGTAATCTCCTCGCATTGGACGAACTAGAACTCTTTCTCAATCGGCCGCTCATGCTGGTCATCAGTCCGCGCTCTGCGATCTTGGCGGCCCTAGAGCGAAGCGAGGGGTCCAGTCAGGCCCTGCGAGAACTGGAAGCGGAATATCGATCCGTTCTGGTGAAGGAGGATGAGCGTGGCGAAGAAGTCACGTCGATCGAATCGTCGGCGGAGGATCAAAGTCCTGCGGTCAAACTGTTAGACACCACGCTTCTGAGCGCCATGCACCGGCGGGCAAGCGACATTCACATTGAGGCGACGGATCGGGCCACCATTGTCAAGTTTCGGGTGGATGGGATTCTGGTATCGGCGATGGACCCCTTGGATGTGAAGTTGCATCCACCTCTGGTGTCGCGACTGAAAGTGATGTCGGAGTTGGATATCGCTGAGCGGCGTGTGCCTCAGGATGGAAGTTTTCGCATGCGACTGGACCGGAAGACCGTGGATTTCCGCGTCTCCATCTTGCCGAGTGTATTTGGCGAATCCGTCGTAATTCGTATTCTTGATCGTGAGGCGATTACGACAGGTGTATCCACGCTGCGTCTGGACCGTCTCGGATTTAACCCGGAGGACCTGAGGCGATTTCGCCGAGCGATTACTCGACCGTACGGCATGGTCCTCGTGACCGGGCCGACAGGGAGCGGAAAAACCACCACGCTTTATGCAGCCATCAGTGAGATGAATACGCGCGAGGATAAGCTCATTACCATTGAAGATCCAGTGGAGTATCAACTTCCGGGAGTGGTTCAGATTCCGGTCAATGAAAAAAAAGGACTCACCTTCGCCCGAGGATTGCGGTCAATTTTGCGGCATGACCCGGACAAGATCATGGTGGGCGAGATTCGCGATGCTGAAACCGCGCAGATTGCCATTCAGTCCGCACTGACCGGCCATCTGGTGCTGACGACCGTGCATGCCAACAATGTGTTCGACGTCATCGGACGATTCGCATCAATGGGGATCGACTCGTACAACTTCTTGGCTGCGCTGACCTGTGTGTTGGCACAACGGCTCATCCGCATCATTTGTCCCAATTGTCGGCACCAAGTCAAGCTTGATCAGGCGTTGGCCGAGGAGTCTGGGCTGGAGTACGAACAATACAAGAATGCGGCCTTTCATGAGGGAAAAGGTTGTCAGGAATGCCATGAGACCGGATACCGAGGCAGAAAGTGCATTACGGAGTTTCTCGATCTGACGGACGAAATCAAGGAGATGATTTTGGCGGATCGTGCGCTGTCTGAAATCCGCTACCGAGCGGTGACCGATGGGATGATCACGTTGCGCCAATCAGCGTTAAAGAAGGTGTTGAATGGAGAGACAACCTTGCGCGAGATCAACCGGGTGACGTTCAGCGAGGAGCGATAAGGGATGTGGGGGTGGATACATAAGGCGCCACGCTACTGCTTGAAGATAGGGTCGCAAGACTTGGCCTGGGCAGAGGTGAGTCGAAACTGGCGAGGACGTCGTCGTTATCGCAGCGCCGTCACGGGTCTCTCGGACGGAATTATCCGGCTCTCTCCGCTTGAGCCCAACGTGCTGAATCCTGGCGAGTTTCAGGAGCGCATTCGAGTGTTGGCAGGGACGGCGCAGGTAACCAAGTGGACCCGACGGGTGTTCGTCCCCGGTATGCCGCGCGCGGTGACGCTCATTCTTCCTGATCTGGCAGTACGGCTTGCCGTGCTGCACCTGCAAGAGTTGCCGCCGACCTATCAGGAGCGCGAAGCAGTGATCCGGTGGAGGCTTGGGCAAGAACAACTCCTATCCCTGACCGGAGCGAAGGTGTTTTTTCAGGTAGTCTCGACGTCGGTCCTTTCAGGTGAGCGTCGCAACACAATTTTGACCGTCGTGGTGCAGGAATCCGTGCTCGAACAATACGAAGCGATATGTGAAGAAGCGGGGCTACTTCCCCAGCAAGTGGAAGTGGCGAGTCTCGCCTTGTTCAATATGTGGGTTCGAACGGCTGGTGGACTCAATCGCATCAAATCCGATTTTCTCTGGGTCAATATTGCCGATGGTGGCTTCACGGCGTTTATCTTTCACCAACGCGAGCTGGTGTTCATCCGAACGAAACCTCAAGGCATAGGGGTTCACGACGAGGAAAATGCGGAAGGACCCCAATCACCTTGGGTTGAGAAGGTTATCGAGGAATGCGCCGCATCCCTGTACGCGTGTCAACAACATCACCCGGGATTGGCAGTCAAAAATATGATCTTGATCGGTGATGGAGAGAGGCATGTGGGGTTCCGAGACAAACTCGAAAGAGATCTTGGATTGTCCGTGAAGGAATTAGGATGGGAGGATGTGCGCCACTCGGGCGCCGAATTTGCCGAAACGAGCTCAATTGCTGCTCTGCAGGCTGTGGCGGGAGTCGCATAATTGATGAATACTGTGCAGGAACTGACATCGCATGTTCAGGAGCTCATATCTGCACCAGGGAATGCCGCAAGACCCGGCCAATTTTTTTCGATCAATCTCAGCGGTCGATACCGATGGTATGTTGGCCCTGCTCGGCTATTCACGTTACTCTTGTCCGGTCTCATCTGCTCGGCGATCCTATGGGATGTCGTGCAGACGTGGGGAGTTGGGCAGGAGATTGTGACCATGCAGGCTGCGCTCGATCACGTGAGGGAACAGGATCGCGAACTATTGTCGCGCGCAAGCCAACAGGGGTTGGATCTCTCCGAATCCGCCATTCAACTGCTGCCCAAGGAAGTCGATTTTGCCAATCAGTTGATCACAAAAAGAGGATTTTCCTGGACACGGTTTCTCGCGGAGCTCGAACAGGTTATTCCTGCACGTATTGCCATCAATAGCATTAGGCTGGACCAGACAAATGCGATCGTGCATCTAACGGGATCCGCCCTCAATCTTGAAGCCGTGACGGCGCTGACCGTGACCTTTCAGGACCATCCGCGCTTCAAAGATCCCGTGCTCGGCCAACATCGTGATGCGGGTAATGGAATCGTTGAATTCGATCTTTCGCTCCGTTATAAGAATCGGTCGCAATGAGAACATTCGTCTCGAGACAAATTGCCTATTACCTGCGTCAAGCGTACGCACCCTTGTTTCCGCTACTCGGCTTGGCGGTGATGGTGCTGCTTGCCTGGTATGTGGTGCATACGACTGCGTTGGGTTCAGCTGAACATCAAAAGCAAGACCTGCAGACGGCGTGGGATGGGGCAAGACAGCAATTTGCCCGGCACAAAGACGCCATGAGAGCAAAGGAAGATCTTCGGCAAGTTTGGGCTGTGTTTCCACTGGTCAGAGATTTTGCTCCCCTTGCACTTGGTGTAACTGAGGAGGCGAAGCGAGACCATATTACCTTACCTGCCCTATCCTATAAGACGGAAAAAACACCAATCCCCGACGCCACCAAAGCTGTGCTCCAAGGCACGGTTACAGGTCATTATGGCGACGTACGCAGGTTCTTGTACACCCTCGACTCCGCGGAAGAGTTGCTCTTCATCGAAGATCTCAATCTGGTGCGGTCTGGTCATTCGCGCGATCCGATGGTGACGTTCAATATTCGAATTGCCACCTATCTGCGCGGGGAACCGACCCAGGTGTTGACCCTTGACGCCGATGACCGAATCAAATCGTAAGCAGGTCCTCTTACTAGTCATTCTCGGGGCCGCATGGCTCGTGTTGTTAGGATGGCAGGTTTTTCGGTCTGAAGAGCCGACTCACGTGCCGCTGAAAAACACGACGGGTGTCGCGACGTCGTCGCAGAGACCCAAAAAAGCCTCAAGCGAGTTTCATGTCCATCTTGAACTCCTGGCGGCGACCAGCGGTCAACGGGAGACTACCTTTACGACACCACGGAATATCTTCGCCTCTCTCGCCGGTTCCTCTGCCGGCGAGGGACCAACTCCCGACCAAGGGTCACCGGATCTGCAGTTGCCGACCCCGGCTGAAGAGAAAAAGCTGGCGGCTGCCGCGGAGTTGAATCAATTCCGGTATCTGGGATTTCTTCGAGTCGGATCGCATGCCGGTCAAGAAAGGAACGTGGCGGTGCTCATGAAAAACGACGATCTTCTTCTCGCGCGCGCAGGCGATACGATAGGACGTCAGATAGTCGTGAGGTCGATTAATCCTGAAGGGGTTACACTGCAGCATCTTCGCTCCAAATTGGTGCAGATCGTGCCGGCGGCGGAAGAACCAGTGACAGGTGTTTCTGAGAACTAGGATGCAGGCGGCAAGCTCAAGACCCTGGCTGGACTCACGAGGCGTAACCTATCTGGCGGTCATGTTTGCGATTGTCTTGAGCGGAATCACACTGGCTGCTGTCGGGAAGCACTGGAAGAGGATCGTGGAACGCGAGAAAGAGGCTGATTTCCTGGCAAAGGGGATTGAAATACAGAACGCTCTCGAATCGTATTCCGTCACGATGAAGATGGGGCGCATCCTTCCCGGTGAGATGTATCCCCAATCTCTTGTCGAGCTCACACGGCCTCCCAAACCGTTTCTGCGTCGCGTGTACCAGGATCCGATGACGGGCGGGGATTGGGAGTATCTCCGGGCGCCGACCGGTGGCATCATGGGGGTCCGCAGCAAGAGCCAATTGAAGCCGATCAAGGAAAGAGATTTTCCGCTCGCCGTCCGGCATTTCGAAGGGCGGCGTACGTATCGTGATTGGATGTTTCAGCACCCGAATGCCTCGTCCTCTTCCTTACTCGTCGCTCCGATGGGAATGGGAGTGTTCCCTCCGCAGTTTCCCTCCGTCCCCGAGCGGGTATCAGCTGCTCAAGGCGGACCGTTGCCACCGGCCAGTATTCCGACGGTCCCCGCCGCCCCACCGGCGGCACCCAACCCTTGACCGGCGTCTAAATCGCACAGTATCCTCTCTCTTTAAACAGAATGGCAGGCCAACGCTGCGTTCTCGCATGCGGACCTAGTGACAAGAGGAGTGCGCGTATTCCAATGGAAAAGACGATGGCGGAATCGGGTGAACAGAAGAATGAACCGGACCTTCTGCTCGTGTCCCCGGAAGACTATGTACGTACGATCGTGAAGAAGGCCAAGGTCGCTGCAAGTCGTCTCGCTGTCTTGTCATCTGACGTCAAGAATCAAGCGTTGCTTGCCATGGCCGAAGGGTTGGAAAACCGAGTAGACGAGGTGCTGACGGCAAATGAGAAGGATGTCGAGGCATTTGGAGCGGATCCGGATCAGGCTTCCATCGCCGATCGTCTCAGGTTGACTCCCGAACGCATTCATGCCATGGCGGCCGGTATTCGAGACATCGTCAAGTTACCGGACCCGTTAGGCGCCACTCCCAAGATGTGGACCAGGCCCAATGGAATGCAGGTAGGACGGATGCGTGTGCCCATTGGCGTGATTGGGATTATTTACGAGTCCCGTCCGAATGTGACTGCCGACTCCATTGCGCTCTGCCTCAAATCAGGGAATGTCTGCATATTACGGGGCGGGTCTGAAGCCATCCATTCAAATCAAGCTATCGCCGCGATCTTACAAGAAGCAGCAGAAAAAAGCGGTGTGCCGGACGGTTCGATCAGCTTCATCGATCGAGTAGACCGCGAGGTGGTCGGAGTGTTGCTCACCCAGGACCAATACATCGACGTGATTATTCCGAGGGGTGGCGAATCGCTGATGAGCACCATCGCTGAACTCTCGACCATTCCTGTCATCAAGCACGATCGCGGCGTGTGCCACATTTTTGTCGATGCGGATACAGATTCGGCGATGGCGGAACGTATTTGTCTGAATGCCAAGGTGCAACGTCCGTCCACCTGCAATGCGCTTGAAACGCTGTTGGTACATCAAAATATGGCCAGAACCTGGCTGCCAGGGCTCGTGCAGAAGTTGATCCAGGCCGGGGTGGAAATTCGTGGATGTGCGAAAACATGCCAACTGAGTCCCGACGTGAAACAGGCGACAGAACAGGATTATGGGCATGAGTTCTTGAATCTGACGCTTGCGGTCAAGGTCGTCAAGAATATGGACGAAGCGATGGAGCACATCGCCCAATACGGTTCTCGCCATACCGAGGCAATTGTGACGGATGACTACCCCCGGGCCATGCGTTTTCTTCGCGAGGTCGACGCCAGTGCCGTGATGGTGAACGCGTCGACTCGGCTCAATGACGGGTATCAATTCGGCCTCGGCGCAGAGATCGGCATCAGCACGTCGCGTCTTCATGCGAGAGGACCGATGGGGCTGGAAGAGTTGACCTGCTCAAAATTCGTTGTCCTCGGGAACGGGCAAGTCCGAGAGTAATGCCAACAGCTTCGAGAATTCATACCTTCCTCTCCCAATCCGATACGTTGTCCTTCCCTTCAAACCGTCCCTATGCCGCGAATCTTCAAGCCGCGGGAGGGCGCATTGTTACGCAGCCAAGCGGCCATCTCGTCCTGTATGGACGAGATGGCCGTCGACTTCTGCTGGTTGATCCCGAGGGAAATCCGTTGCATGAATGTGAGTGGGAGGAACGGACCGAGGGGATGGCCTTGATCCGAGCGAGGGTGTACTTGGACTGGGGACAGTGGGTGGGCCTCAGGCCGGGCGGGTTGAGCAATGTCCTGACTCTCGATTTGTCAAAGAAGCCTGGGTGGCAGCGGCTGCGGGCGGATGATTTGCGTGAGATGGCGGCTCGAGCTATGCAAGTCCCGATCGAGGAAGTGCAATTGTTTTACGAGGATCAGGATCTGCTCATCGATCGTCGCGGCATGGCAACGATTCGTCACAGGAAGGATGCGCTATACGTGCTGTCGAATGGTACGTTCGAGCAGGCCAGGTTTATGGCATGTATGGGAGCGATGCACTGGGATCGCATCGATTTTCTTCCTGTGGTGGAGTTGTTTCAATCACTTCTGCCCGGCACCGGTTCTGCTGTCTTTGAATTAATCCGCGGGCTCTATGACGATCAAAATGAGCACCTTCCAACCCCCCGGCCGTTGCGTTACCGGGGGATTCCAACCTATCCGTCTGAGGCGGCTTTTCGCCTGTTCAGCCATTTTTTTGTGGCGCATACTCCTCCAGGAGACGATCCGTTTGCGGTATTCATGGATCCATCTCGCTCTCACCGCATGAGCTGGCTTCCCGCTCCCAGTATTCCTCGTCGATATTTCGGGAGGGACAAAACAATATGTATCACGATCAAGAATCAGGTGGTGGAGAAGGTGACTTGTGCGGATGATTGCACAGGAATGTCGTATGGGGCGGCTTCGGGCCATCGGCCGCCGTCCTGCGAACGAACTGCAGGAGTCGAAAGGAACGAGCTCATCCTGAGCGATCGTGGGATGAAGACTAGCCTGAGCATTGACCCAGGGTGGGGACCAGTCGTCGCATCCCTGAACGCACCGGTGTTCTCTACAACTCTTCATTGGTCCGACGCGTTCGTGTCCGGCCTGCCTCCAGTGGGACCCGCAGAGGCTTTCTCGGCGGTGTTGTTGTATCCGGACGACGAATCTGAGATAGACGAATTGGCCTCACAACCATTTGTGACGGACTATCTCCAGGATATGTTGGAACAGGAACCGTTGCTTGAGGCCCAGTTGACACGAGCAGATCGAGTGCTGATTCATCGGTTCGATGGCGCGATCACCACCTGTGTTCATGCTGACCGTCCCCGGGACTATACGGTCCTGTACCAGTCTGTGGCATTCGCCCAGAAACATGCGCAAATGCTTTGGAATCAACATGCAGCCTCTCAGCGGCTGGATTGGTTTCAGCGCATCAAGATGTACAACGATCTGGAGACTGCTCCACGGGTGAAGGAGACAGAATATGATCTGGTCTATGAATGGATTCCCTTTGCCGCCTTCACTGAGGCGTCTGAACTCAAAGAGAGGGTCCGTGTATTGCGCCAGCGGATGATTACGGGTGCCTTGGCTTATGTCGTAGGACCTGATAGCCTATCCACGCTGCTGCGGCAACAAGTGACTCTCACGGTAGAAATCTGTCGATCCGTCGACAGTCTGCCGACCGTTCAGATGCACCGGAATATTCTACCAAGAGCGAGAGTGAAAACAGGCCTCACGTTGTATTGCGTCCGGCGGCAGGCTTAGCCCTGGAAGAACTCGATGCTCGTTCGTCATGTGACTGGACGACGGCAAAACGTATCTTGGTGTTTACGTATCGCAGATGACTGGAGTTTGACGGGGCCTGCTCGGGTCGGTGTCCCGCCGATTCTGGTACCGCGTGGCCGTTTGGATTATATTGCATTCCATCGCTTCCTGAATTTCATTGCTACCTCCGGCATTATGCGTTCGACATCCTCAACTCGTATGAAGATGGGTCTTACCATGAGTATATGTGAATGGTTGTCCTGCACAAGCATAGGTCGCTGCTTCTCGGTCATTCGTCACAGACAGTACCGGCGGCATCAAGTTGAAGAAGGATTCACGATCGAACAGAGTGGGTTTTCGCTCATTGAAGTCATGATTGTGGTCGTGATCCTGGCGATCCTGGCCACACTGCTTGTGCCGCACGTGATGGGACGAACAGAAGATGCCAAACGTGCGGCTGCGAAGGCCCAAATCCAAAGCATCGAAAGCGCTTTGCAATTGTACAGATTAGACAATGGATTGTACCCATCCAATGAACAAGGATTGCAAGCATTGGTTTCAAAACCGGCGAAGGGACCGACTCCAACGAATTGGAAGACTGGCGGATACCTTCAAAAGATTCCAGCAGATCCCTGGGGACATGCGTACAAATACACGAACCCAAGTCCACAAGCAGACTTTGAAGTCGTGTCATTTGGCGCAGATGGAGTTCAAGGGGGAGAGGGGAAGAACGCCGACATCGTCAGCGGGGATCTCGACAAGAAATCATGAGCCTGAACGTCGCAACATACACGACGGAATGAGTCGAATCGCCGCGTCGCATCCTTGCTGCTCCATTCTTCAATTGATGACGCGCGCCTTCCGAGTTATTGACGCTATCAACATAGTCAGCCGTTGATCCTCACCCCTTGACGGCGGGAATTCTGTGGCTCGGGCCCATGGATGGTCGCCCCAACCGTTGGATAGAGAGTCATCCGGGCACGCTTGCCGGAAGAACTCGACGTTGGTGGTCTTGTTGATCAAGACCAATCAAGAAGGTGGACCGGTCTCGGCTCCATCTAGTCACGTGATAGGTTTCTGGCAAAAAGGACACTTGGATGGGATGCTCTCGGTGAGGAATCGCCGAGTACACACCGGACATTCCCAAATAAGGGAGGATCGTACGGGACTGCTCGAAGGAGCTGCCTGTGCTGAATTGGGTGTAGGCTCTCCAGTCATGGCGATGGCCATTCCGGTTTGGTCACGGCGAGATCGTCCTCTTCGTTTTCCACAAGCGCTTCCTACTTCTTGAGAAACGGTTTGGAATCTTCTCCCGATGCAGTGGTAACGGTCAGGATCGCCACACCCTTCCGCCCCTGGGCAGGAACGGTGGCCGTAATGCGATCTTGTCCGTTGTGCTCAAACGTCGCGACGTGACCCGGCCCAAATGACACTGTGCGCAAACACCCCGGCGCGCCAAAGTTCTTTCCGGTGATCGTTACCTTTGCGCCGGCCGCGCCTTCATCGGGAGAAACTGATTCGATCTTTGGCGCGTCGCCGTAGCAGGCTTGCGCTTTGCCGACCGCATCGGCTCCGGAGGCTCGAATAGCGCCATCCTTGGATGTTGCTTTGGCAGGTGTTCCGGGCTTAGGGGTTGTACTTTTGGGCTTCCCCGGCTTTGTCGAAGTATCGGGGTTCTTCTTCGCGGGCGCAGTACCATCGGCTGCGAGTGTCATGGCCGGGTTTACAAGTGAAACACCGGACGTGGCGAGAGCTATGGCAACGGCGAAGGGAACAAGAAACAATAGTGCAGATCGCATACCGGCCTCCATAGATGGGCGAAGAGATTTCATTGCAGTCGATGAGCCGACAGAGTCTAATCCTCCAGGGTTGAAATATCACCTACATCCTGCCCAAGCTCCTTGGCCTTGAGCACACGTCGCATGATTTTTCCGGAGCGGGTCTTCGGCAGGGATGGGACGATGTCGATTTCCTGAGGGACCGCGATCTTGCCGAGTTCCGTTAGAACACGATCCTTCATCGATTGGATCAAAGTCGTACTCTCCTCATTTCCCTGCTTGAGAATGACAAAGGCCTTGATGGCTTCGCCGGCTGTTCGATGGGGTTTACCGATGACCGCGGCTTCGGCTACGGCCGGATGACCTACCAGGGCGCTTTCCACTTCGGCCGTTCCGATCCGGTTCCCCGCGACCTTGATGACGTCATCCGCACGGCCCATGAACCAGAGATAGCCGTCCCCATCCTTGCGGCAGACGTCTCCCGCCGTATAACAACCGGGAATAGTATTCCAATAGACCTTGTATCGGTCAGGATCTTTGTATATTGTCCGCATCATCGATGGCCACGGCTTCTTGATCACTGCGAAACCGCCGGCATTCGGGGGGAGGCTGTTCCCTTCTCGATCGACCACATCCGCCTCGATTCCAAGGAATGGCTTGGTGGCCGAACCAGGTTTCAACGGTACGCAGGGGAGGGGAGTCACGAGAATTGCCCCCGTTTCAGTCTGCCACCATGTATCCATAATGGGTTTATTACTTCCCGTAACCCGGTAGAACCATTCCCAGGCTTCAGGGTTAATCGGTTCGCCGACACTTCCAAGCACGCGTAATGTGGACAGGTCATATTTTTTTGGCCATTCTTCTCCATATTTCATCAAGAGCCGTATGGCGGTAGGAGTGGTGTAAAAAATAGTGACCCCGTATCGTTCGATGAGATCCCACCAGCGGCCGGGATTGGGATAATCCGGTTTTCCTTCAACGGTAAGGATCGTCGCGCCATTGAGCAGCGGGCCGTAGACGATGTAGCTGTGTCCGGTGACCCAGCCAGGGTCGGCCACGCAAAAATACACGTCCTCATCCTTTAGATCGAAG